>JBASRI010000262.1:0-6331 GCA_049273755.1 Thermoanaerobaculia bacterium | reverse complement strand
CTCTGGTGCTGCTCCTGCCGGGGGCTGGCACGAGCGGCGGAGCCAGGACGAAGGCCGTCGTGACGCCTCTGGTGGTCACGCTCCCGGAGCCCGCGTCCGAAGCCGCGCTCGCCGCGGCGACGCTCCCGGCCGAATCCGCCGTCCCCGCGGGCGACGCCACCGTGTATGACTGGAATCCCGGCGCCGGCCGGGAGGAGCCGCGCGTCGTCTGGATCGTGGACCGGGGGCTCGACATCTGAGCGTGCCGCCCGGGCCGGCCTCCTGTGAGGGGCCGTGGTTTTCATCGTGAAAAAACTTCTTCTTCTCTTCCTCGCCGCGATCGTTTTCTCCGCCCGGTCCCTCTGGGCGGGGGAGGAAGCGAGCGTGCGCGTCTACGTCCTCAAGTACAAGCGGGTCGAGGAGGCGGCGCTCCTGATCCGGCCCCACCTCTCCGAGTCGGCTTCGATCACGCTGACGCAGAAGCTGAACGCGATGACGGTCACCGACCGGCCCGAGAAGCTCGACCAGATCGGGAAGGTCCTCGCGTCCTTCGACGCGCCGCCGCGCGGCTTCACCTTCGCCGTCAAGCTCGTGCGCGCCCGCGCCGACGTTCCCGAGGGCTCGATCGCCCGGGAGATCGGCGGACTCGGCGCGAAGCTGAGGTCCATGTTCCAGTTCAACGACTACGCCCTGATCGACTCGGGCGTGCTCCGCGTCGTCGACGGCGGGCGCGTCACGTACCAGTTCGGCACCGACTACTCGCTCGAGTTCACGGTGCGCACCGCGGGCACCGGCAACGAGCTGCTGCTGTCGCCCTTCAGCCTGTCGCGGATCTACAGGTCGGGCGAACACGGGCCGATTCTCCTCCGGCCGCTCTACCGGGCGGCGATGCCGGTGACGCTGTCGCAGACGCTCGTGATCGGCGCCTCCAAGGAGGAGCGATCCAAGAGCGCGCTGATCCTGATCCTCCACGCGCAGGAGCTCCCGCGCGGTGACGCGGAGAAGGGTGCCCAGGGCGCCGTCGCCGCGGAGAAGAAGTGAGCGAGTTTCGCGTCAAAGCGGGCTGGCCCGACGGCTCGGTCGCCGAGCAGTCGGTCATGGCGGTCGACATCGGGGCGGCGCGCCTGGAGGTCGAGCGCCGGGGCGGCCACGTGTTCGAGGTCCGCCGCAGGGGATTTTCGTTCTCCGGCGGGAAGTCCGCGCGCAAGGGCCGCCTCAAGATGGGCGAGTTCCTCATCTTCAACCAGGAGATGATCGCGCTGCTGAAGGCGGGCCTGCCGGTCGTGCGCTCCTTCGAGATCCTGCTCGAGCGCCAGAAGAGCCCGGTGTTGAAGCGCGTGCTCATCGACGTGCGTGACCGCGTCAACTCCGGCTCCTCGATCTCCGAGGCCTTCGCCGAGGAGGGAGACCTCTTCCCCCGGCTGTACTGGACCTCGCTGAAGGCCGGCGAGAAGTCGGGCGAGATCGAGGCGGTGCTGCGCCGTTACCTGAAGTACCAGAAGACGGTCCTGGCCCTGACGCGCAAGGTCGTCTCGACGCTGGTCTATCCCGTGATCCTGATCGTGCTGTCGGCCATCCTGATCGCGATCCTGATGACGTACGTCATCCCGCGGTTCTCCGAGTTCTTCAAGGACTTCGACGCGGAGCTGCCGGCGCTGACCGTCATGGTGCTGGGGATCGCGACGTTCCTGCAGAAGAACTTCCTCCTCCTGCTGGCCGCGCTGGCCGGCCTCGGCTTTCTCGCCTCCCGCTGGTTCAAGACGGCCGCGGGGCGCCTGTGGCTCGACGGCGTGGCGCTCAAGGTGCCGATCGTGGGCGGAATCTTCCAGCGGTTCGCCATCACGCAGTTCACGCGAAGCCTCGGGACGCTGCTTGGCGGCGGCACGCCGCTGGTGCCCTCTCTCGAGAACGCGGCCGACGCGATCGGCAACCGGTCGGTCTCGCGCCGGGTCGCCGCCGTCGTCCCGAAGGTGCGCGAGGGGGGCGAGCTGTGGCGGGCCCTGGAGCAGACCGGCATCTTCACCGACCTGACGATCGAGATGATCAAGGTCGGCGAGTCTTCCGGCGCCCTCGAGGAGATGCTGGCGGCGGTCTCGGAGTTCTACGACGAGGAGATCGACCTGCTGCTGGCGCGCGTCATCTCCTTCGTCGAGCCGGCGATCCTGGTCATCATGGGAGGCGTGATCGTCACGATCCTGTTGTCGGTGTACCTGCCGATGTTCCGGCTGATGTCGGCGATCAAGTCGTGACGGGGAGGAATCCATGGCGAAGCAGCTGAACCCGGAGATCAAGTTCGCCTCGCGCGCCGAAGAAGAGGCGCAGGCGATCGCGCTCGCCGAACGGCTGGGGCTCCCGTACGTGGACTTGAACGCCTTCCGCGTGGACGCAGAGCTCTTCCGCTCGATCCCGGTGGAGTGGATGCTGCGCTACACCTTCGTGCCGGAGACGCGGACCGAGAAGTCCCTGACGGCGATCTGCGCGGACCCCGCCGACGTCGTGCGGTTGGACGAGCTCGAGCTCCTCCTGGGCGTGCCGCTGCGCGTGAAGGTCGGCAGCCGCGCTGCGATCGCCGACATCCTCCAGAAGAGCGAGTCCTCGCAGCGCGTCTTGGACGAGGCGACCGAGGATTTCCGGATGCAGCTGGTGTCCGAGGACGAGGAGGGCGAGGAGACCCTCACGATCGACCGGATCACGCAGGACGCGTCGCCGATCATCAAGCTCGTCGACTCGGTCGTCTTCAACGCGATCCAGCGCCGCGCCTCGGACATCCACATCGAGACGCAGGAAAACGTCGTCCTGATCAAGTACCGCATCGACGGCGTCCTCTACCAGGCGATGGACCCGATCGACAAGCGGCACCACGGCACGATCATTTCGCGCATCAAGGTCATGTCGGAGCTCGACATCGCTGAAAAGCGCATCCCGCAGGACGGCCGCTTCAAGCTGCGCGTCCGGGGCCGCACGATCGACTTCCGCGTCTCGATCATGCCGACCGTGCACGGCGAGGACTCCGTCATCCGCATCCTGGACAAGGAGTCGGCCAACGCCGAGTTCAAGAGCCTGAACCTGGAGGTCGTGGGCTTCGACGCGGACACGAAGAGGAAGCTCCGCAAGTTCATCCGCGAGCCCTACGGCATGGTGCTCGTGACGGGGCCAACGGGCTCGGGCAAGACGACGACCCTTTACGCCTGCCTCTCGGAGATCCAGTCGGTCGAGGACAAGATCGTCACGATCGAGGACCCGGTCGAGTACCAGCTGCGCGGCATCACGCAGATCCCGGTCAACGAGAAGAAGGGGCTGACCTTCGCGCGGGGGCTGCGGTCGATCCTCCGCCACGACCCCGACAAGATCATGGTCGGAGAGATCCGCGACGAGGAAACCGCGCAGATCGCGGTGCAGTCGGCGCTGACCGGCCACCTCGTGTTCACGACCGTTCACGCGAACAACGTCGTGGACGTGCTCGGCCGGTTTCTCAACATGAAGGTCGAGCTCTACAACTTCGTCTCGGCCTTGAACTGCGTGCTGGCCCAGCGGCTCGTGCGCAAGATCTGCCTCCACTGCAAGGAGGTGGCCGCGATCACGCCGGAGGCGCTGCGCGAGGCGGGCCTGGATCCGCTCGCGCTGTCGGGACAGATCTTCTACGAGGGCAAGGGCTGCCTCGAGTGCAACGGCACGGGGTTCCACGGCCGGATGGCGATCGCGGAGCTGCTCGACCTCTCCGACCGCATTCGCGGGCTGATCCTGGAGCGGCGGCCGGCCTCGGAGATCAAGCGCGCCGCCAAGGAGGAGGGGATGATCTTCCTGCGCGACGCCGCGCTCGCCAAGGTCTTCGAAGGCACCACGACCATCAAGGAAATCAACAAGGTGACCTTCGTTGATTAAGCTGCCGTTTCTCTCCCCCGTCGTGCCGCCGCACGTCTTCTGTCTGCTCCCCGAGGGCGTGACGTACGCCCGCGTGCGCTCCGACGAGCCGGCCGGCTTCGAGGAGGTGCGGCACTTCCGGTATCCCGGCGGCCTCCTGCCCAATGCCGCCTCCGGGGCGCCGGTCCTGTCTCGCGAGGCCGTCGCCGAGGCCGTGAAGGCCGCGCGGGCTCTCTCCGGAGGCCGCCTCTCTCGGGCCTCGGTGCTGTACCCCGACGCGTGGGCGCGGATTCTGCCCGTCGAGCTCGAAACGCTGCCGCCCGACGGAGACGCCGGGCGCCAGATCGTGCTCTGGAAACTCAAGAAGCTCCTGCCGGCAACGACCGGCGAGCTCGCCGTGGTGTGGGAGCCGATGCCGTCGCTGACCGAGGAGAAGCGGGTCCTCGTGGCGGCCACGCCGCGCGAGACGGTGACCGCGATCGAAGGCGCCTTCGAGGAGCTCGGCGTGCGCGTGGGCTGCCTGGCGCCGGCGAGCCTGGCCCTCTTCGAGGGCCTCGCGCCCGCGCTCGCGTCGGCCGCGGCCGGCGACTACGCGCTGATCCACCGCTCGGGCGACGGTGGGCTGGCGTTCTTCATCGCGCGCGAGGGCAAGCCCATCTTCTTCCGCCACCGGCCGAGCGAGAGCGAGGAAGATCAGGAGCGCGAGGCCCGCCTCTCGCTCTCCTACTACGCCGAGAGGCTCAAGGGTCCGGGGCTCTCGGCCGTCTACGTCCACGACGAGCTGCCGGGCAAGGAGCTCCAGAGCGTGGGCGCCTTCCCGGTGCCGGTCGTGCCCCTGTCGAGTCGGGTCCTCTCGGCCGACCGGGACTTCGACGAGCGCGTGGCGGCGCGGCCCGAGCTGCTCGCGGGGTTCGCGGCCGTCTGCGGGGGCGCATGAGCCGGACCTGGAACTTCGCAAAGCGTCCCTTCCACGACGACCGGCCGGTGTACCTCCTGGCCGGAGCTCTTTTTCTGGGCGGTGCGCTGCTCAGCCTGGCGAACCTGCGCCTCTTCTCCGACTACCGGCGCCAGGTCGCCGACACGCGCGCCGACGTCGCCGCTCTCGAGGACCGCCAGCGCCGGGCCGACGAGAAGGCGCAGGCCGCGAAGGCCGCGCTTTCCTCCTACCAGCTCTCGGCGCTCGCCGAGGAGAGCCGGGGCCTGTCGCGCATCCTCGCGGAGCGGCGGTTCTCCTGGACGACGCTGCTCTCGCGCCTGGAGCGCACGCTGCCGCCGGACGTGGGCCTCGCGCACCTGACGCCCTCCTTCGACACGGAAGGACAGGTCGTGCTCGCGATGCAGCTTTCGGCGCGCAACCGCGAGGCGGTCGTCAAGACGGTCGCAGCGCTTTCGCGCGACCCCGCCTTCTCCGAGATCGAGCTGAAGACCGAGACGGCGGGCGAAGCCGGGGCGCCGGACCCGATCCAGTTCCACCTCTCCTGCCAGTACGAGGCGGAGGCCCGCCCGTGAGCGCGCGCCGGACCCTCCTGCGCCGGAGGCTGCCGCTGCTCGCGGCGGCCGCGCTCTTCGCCGGCGGCAATCTGGCCCTCTTCCTGACCTACCGGTCGAGCACGCACACGCGCCGCGAAGCGCTCGAAGCCCGGCGCGACGATCTGAAGCGCTCGGTCGCCGCACGCGAGGGGGAAGCGGCGCACCTCTCGACGCAGAAGGAGCGCCTCGGGGGCGTCTCGGCGGCGATGGGGGAGTTCTACGGCCGCCGCATCGGCACCCAGCGCGCGACGCTGGCGGCCGTGGTCGCCGACGTCCATGAGAAGCTCCGCGAGGCCGGGGTGACGACGACCCAGATCTCCTACGCGACGTCGCGGATGCAGAAGCTGCCGCTCGAGCAGATGAAGATCGTGCTCCCGGTCAAGTGCGACTACGCGCGGTTCAAGCGGCTGCTGCGCGCCTTCGAGTCGAGCCGCCGATGGATCGCCGTGCGGACGGTCTCGATCCAGCGCGACGGGGAACAGCCAGGGGCCGTGATCGTGCAGCTCGAGCTCGTGACGTATTTCGCGGAAGGGGAAGACGGCGGGCCCGCGGCGCCCAAGGGCCCCGGCAAGCCGCCTCCCCCGAAGGCGGCAGGCGCGGTGCCGGCGAGGAGAGCGGGCTGATGGCGCTCTCCCTGCCGAAGGGGATCGGCTCCAAGCGCCAGGCCATGCTGCTGGGGGTTCTGGCGGTGTTGCTGCTGCTCTTCGTCGTCCGCTGGCGGCCCGGGGGGAAGGAAGCGGCGCCCGCAACGTCCGCGGTACGCGTCGCGCGCTCCGGGAGCTCGGCAGTGGACGCCGAGGACGCGCCCGTCCGGGACAGGCGGTCCTCCGCAAAGGTGATCTCGCCGGACGAGGTGCCGCTGCTGTCGCCGAAGGACTTCGGCCCCTCGCAGGGACGGGGCTCTGCCGACACGGGGCGCGACCTCTTCGATCTGCGCGAGCCCACGCGCGTCCCGCCGCCC
>JBASRI010000233.1:0-4530 GCA_049273755.1 Thermoanaerobaculia bacterium | reverse complement strand
GAGCGCCTGCAGGTGCCCTGGCTGTTCATCGTGCCCAACGACGCCGGGCGCCTGCTCTCGATGGAGGAGGACGGCGAGCGCCGGCCGTTCGACGCGCTGCTCGCCGCACGCGGCTACGAGCTGGCCGTGCGCGAACCGGTATTCGCTGATCCGACCCTGCGCGAGTTCATGAACCTGAACGAACACTTCTTCCTGTTCCGGCGACGCGGAGCAGCGGGATGATGCAACTTGGGGCCATCTCGGGCCTGGGCGACTGCGTTCAGGGGAACGGCGTTCGCCGAAGAGGGGCTGGCGCTGGGAGCCGTCTTCCGGCGACTCGGGCCGCGAGGCCTGAGTCTCAGGCCCGCTGCTGTTCCCGGGATGCCTCGAGCCAGTCGGCACCGTGCCGCAGCACGAGCTGGCAGCCGCGGCGACGGTAGGCAGCCGGGTCGGAGACGCCGGGAGGCTCCTCGTCCCGGTCGCGCAGGCGTAGCGCCGCGTCGAGCAACCTCTTGCGCACGTGGATGATGCCGACGTCGGTCGAGCCCAGATGCTCACGGGTGCGGTCGACGATTGGTCCCATGCTCTCCTGGACGGCCGCGTCCTGCAGCGGCGGAGACTCCTCGATTCCTGTGAAGTTCGCAGAGCGCTGGCGCTCGCGATCGATCCGATAGTCGTTCTCGAGAGCGGCAACGAAGCGGCCTCGGTCGAGCGCGTTCTCGCCAGCCTCGCGCATGCCGCTCATGGGGACGCGGCCCTTCCATCCGCGGCGATCCTCGTCGGCGAGGGTCTCGGTCGGATGCCAGTTCGGCTCCCAGACCAGCGTGTGGTCGTCGTCGATCGGCACCCAGACCTTGGCGCGGTATTGCGATCCGATCGCCGGGACGCTCGTGAATATCGGCATGAGGAACTGCGTAATGCGCCAGTAGTGGTTGGCAGCCCCATGCTCGCGCCGCGCCCCGATGACGACGCCCGCCGCCGTGTCGACCACGTGGAGCGCGGGTCGCGTGTCGGCAACGGCCAGATCTCGCAGGCGGTCCGCGGCGTTTAGGGCCACCTCTCGCCGCCCGGCCTCGTTGAAGCGCGCGTGTAGCCAGCCGAGGTGCGCCGTGTCGATGTCGCCCTCGAGGGCCTGCAGCCAGTTGCATGCGCGTTGATACTTCAGGGCGCCGCGCTGGACCTCGGGCACGAGTGCCCAACCGAGGTCCGGCAGCGGGGGAGGATCCGCGCGCGGCCCGAGGTAGGCCCAAATGACTCCCTGCCTCTCCTGGCATACATAGGCCCTCGCGCGCACTCCATGACCGAGCCGGCTGTCGGCCGCCTCGGTCGGCATGTCAACGCAGCGCCCGCCGATATCGAACTTCCAACCGTGGTAGACACAGCGCAGACCCCCCTCCTCGTTCCGTCCAAAGAACAGCGACGCCCCGCGGTGCGGGCAGCCCTGTTCCAGGAGCCCGACCCGCCCCTCCGTGTCGCGAAACACCACGAGGTTCTCGCCGAGCAGCCGGACGCGCTGCGGTGGCCCGTCCCGCGGACCGAGTTCGGAGCCTTCCATCACCGGTAGCCAATAACGGCGCATGAGCGCCCCCATCGGAGTGCCCGGCCCCACTCTGGTCAGCAGCTCGTTTTCCTCGGGAGTCAGGGTGCGCCTCGCAAGCCCTCGAACTGCAGGATAAGCTAACCCAATAAGAGGACGGCGGTTCCATCCTCCAATCTTGGCCGTCGTTTGCCAGGAGTCACCGCGAGCGTGGTCAGGCTCCCTCGTCACGCCCTTAAAAGAGGCAACCGAGGGTCCGCTCCACGCCTTCGTGTGGGTTCGGATGCTGCTCAAAGAACCCGCCGGGCTCGATGGAACGGAGCGTGTTCCAGCCGAATACCCTTAGAAAGAATCACTTATGAGTCGACTGGGCCAAGTGCTTAACCCCGAGATCGGGATTCTGAGGACTCTGCCAACACCCCTGTCCTGTCGGGCAGGCTAGACTATCGCACGTCGACTGGGGGCAAGGCGTGGAGCTGAGCAGCGGCGTGCTTCGGGAACGGGCCCGGTGGACGGGCGCAGTCTTTGCGCAAAAGCGCGAGCCGAGTCCGAATAGTGGCGTCTGCACGATCGGAATCCTGCCGGGAGAGGGCATCGGCCCCGAGGTCATTGGCGCGGCGCTGGGCCTGCTGCCGGCGATTGAACGGGCCCGCGGCGTTCGCTTCGAACTTCGCTTTGGCAGCGAGATCGGACGGGACGCCGAGCGTCTGACCGGCCGGCCGCTGCCCGACGCGGTGGCGAGGTTCTGCGAATCGGTGTTCGCCGACGGCGGCGCGATCCTGGCCGGTCCTGGTGGCGGGCGGTTCGTTTACGAGTTGCGGCGTCGCTTCGACCTCTTTTGCAAGATCAGCCCCGTCTTCGTCTCGGAAGTCTTCGCCCATGCCGGACGGCTGAAGGCCGCTGCCGTCCGCGGCACGGATATCCTCGTCGTCCGCGAGAACGCCGGCGGAATGTACTTCGGTGAGGCCCGCGAGAGCACGCTCGCGGGCGAGGGGCGAGTGTGTGAGCACACCTTTCGCTACAGTGAGCGCGAGATCCGGCGGATCGTCGAGGTTGGCGCGGCTCTTGCGGTGCGGCGGCGAAGAACGTTAACCGTCGTCGTCAAGGACGGAGGCCTTCCCGCCTTGACCGCACTATGGCGCGAGACCGCGGAAGACGTGGCCGCCCGCGCCGGGTTGCGCGTGGCATTCGTGAACATCGATCTGGTGGCCTACCAGCTGATCCAGTACCCGTCAATGTTCGACGTCGTCGTCGCGGACAACCTCTTCGGCGACGTGCTGGCGGATGTCGCGGCGGTGCTTCTCGGCTCGCGCGGCCTCTCTTACTCGGGCAACTTCTCGGCGCAGGGGGCCGCTGTCTACCAGACCAACCATGGTGGGGCGACCGACATCGCCGGCGAAGACCGCGCGAACCCGATCGGCCAGATCCATTCGCTGGCGATGATGCTGCGCGAAAGCTTCGGCCTCTGGCAGGAGGCCGCATGGATCGAGCAGGGCGTCGAGGAGGTCCTCTGTCTGGGCTTTCGCACGTTCGACATGGCCGAAGAAGGTACTGCCCTCGTCGGGACGAGGGAGTTAGGCGAACGCATCGCGTCTGCCGTGGAACGAATCGCGCGATCATCGCGGAGATGAGGCCGCTTCTTCTCCTGGTCGACCTCCAGAACGATTTCCTCGGCGCGCGTGGGCTCGAGCCTCCCGCCGGCGAGGTCATCGAGCGGGCGACGCGTCTGCTCTGCGGGGCGCGCGCTCTCGGCATTGCGGTCGTCCACGCGATGACGACGGTCGACCGGGCACGCGACGATCGGATGCCCCACTGGAAAGCGCTCAACCGGTGGAAGTGCGTCCGCGGCACGGCGGGGCACGAACCGCCCCAATCCCTAAAGCCTGGAGAGACCGAGCGGATCGTCGATAAGACGGACTTTTCCGCCTTCTCCACCGGTGAGCTCGACCGGATCGTCTCCGCCATCCAGCCTGACACGCTCATCGTGGCCGGCGTCCATCTCCACGGCTGCGTGCGAGCGACGGTGCTCGACGCCTACACGCGCCGCCTCGAGGTCCTGGTCGCGGAAGACGCGGTCGGGAGCGACGATCCGATCCACGCCGCCATCACCGAGCGATACCTCGAGGGCCGCGCCGCGCACTTCGTGCCGGTCGAGGCGATTCTTCGCCGGTGCGAGACGCCGCCCTCTGTCCCGGCCGCACAAGGGGAACGGCTGCCGGCCGCGGTGATCGGGGGACGTGAGCTCCGCCCGACCGCGCTTCCCGAGATCGTTCACCTCGCGCCGCGCCGGCGCGACCGCCGGCTCTTCAGCGTTCCTTCCGCCGGACGAGCAGAGGCTTTTGCGGCCGTGAGCACCGCCTGCGAGGCTTTGCACGGCTGGGCCTCCGCCGGCTTCGCTGCGCGCGCGGCGTGCCTGGCGCGGTTGGCCGAGAGGCTCGAGTCGGAAGCGGAGCCGCTGGCGCGAGAGATGGCGGAGGAGGTCGGCAAGCCCCTGGAGATGGGGCGGGCCGAGGTCCAGCGCTCGGCCGGGCTTCTGCGGTCCATCGCGGCCGCAGAGGAGACCACTCCCATGCTCTGCGGACCGAACTCTCGCGCGCGACGGCGCCCGCTCGGCGTCGTCGCGGTCGTGACGCCCTGGAACAATCCGATCGCCATACCGATTGGGAAGATCGCGCCGGCCCTTGCCTTCTCGAACGTTGTCATCTGGAAGCCGGCGCCCGCGGCCACGCGAATCGCCCTGCACCTTCTGGCGCTCCTGCGGCAGGCCGGCGTGCCGAGCGGTGTGGTCGGCCTTCTCGCTGGCGACCGTGCGACGGCCGGCGCCCTGATGCGCACTGCCGGCATCGAAGGCGTTTCGATCTCGGGCTCGTCACGAGCCGGCTGGGCCGCGCAGGAGATTTGTGCTGCCCGCCGCATCCCGCTCCAGGCGGAGCTTGGCGGCAACAATGCGGCGATCGTCTGGCAGGGCGCCGATCTGCCACGGGCAGCCACGCTCATTGCGAGGGGCGCGTTCT
>JBASRI010000231.1:0-2152 GCA_049273755.1 Thermoanaerobaculia bacterium | reverse complement strand
GCATATAAGCGGGAAGCCTTCCTCAAGATGAGATTTCCCGGGAGCAATCCCCTAAAGGCCCGTGGGAGACGACCACGTTGATAGGCGGGGTGTGGAAGCGCTGTGAGGCGTGAAGCTGACCCGTACTAATCGGCCGTGTGGCTTGACCATAAAATATTTAAGGCGCGAATCGACGAACCTTCTCTCTATACCGACTCTCTTATCCTGGCGGGGGACCTTGCGGTCCCCCGAACCCCCAGGAAACCCCGTTAAGCGGGGAACTTTGGAAACGGAGTTTCCCGGTGACCTTAGCGAAGGGGCCACACCCGTTCCCATTCCGAACACGGCCGTTAAGCCCTTCAGCCCCGATGGTACTTCGCGGGAAACCGCGTGGGAGAGTAGGACGTCGCCGGGGATTATTTTGGAGCTCAGGATTCGTTCCTGAGCTTTTCTTTTTATGCGGCCCTGGACGTTCTTCGGGCTCGAGCTCGCCGGGCGTGACCGCGACGCAGCGGTGCGGCCGGACGTATGATGAATCACCGAAAGGAAGGAGGGCGTGATGCTGAACTCCAAGGCGCTGAGGGCGTTACTTTCGAGGGCCATCCCGTTTCTTCTCCTGAGCGTCCTTGTCGGCTGTGCGGGGATGGAGTTCGCCCCAAGGCAGGGAGCTGCGTGGTTTCCCAGCGAGCTGCCCGCCGCGGACAGAGCCATAGAGGCGGCACGGCAAGCCGGCAAGGACAGGGAATGCCCCGAGGAGTTCAAGGCAGCGGAGAAGATGAAGAACGACGCCTACGCGATTTACCTGTCCTGCCGTACCGAAGAAGGGATCGCAATGGCAAATGAGGCGGCGAGCAGGGCGAAGGCTCTGTGCCCGAAGAAAGTCGAATCTCGCGTGGTGCCGCCGCCGGTCGCCGTGAAGCCGCCGCCACCTGCGCCCACCGTGTCTCTCTCGGCGAGCCCGGCCTCGATCCGGCAGGGCCAGTGCACGACCCTGACGTGGTCGTCAGCGAATGCCTCCAGCGTCTCGATCGACCAGGGAGTCGGAAGGGTGGATCCAAGCGGGTCCCGGCAAGTCTGCCCCGATAGCACGACACAGTACACGATTGCCGCGGTCAGCGAGGGCGAATCCCGGGCGGCATCGACGACGGTGACCGTGAAGCCCAAGGTCATCGATCGCTTGACCCTTCATGTCAATTTCGACTTCGACAAGTCGAATATCAGAAATGCGGACACTGCCGAGCTGCAGAAGGCCGTCGATTTTGTCAAGAAGTACCCGGGCCATGAGGTTTCCATCGAAGGCCATACGGACAGCATCGGCAGCGAGGCGTACAACCAGCGCCTCTCGGAGAGGAGAGCCGCAGCCGTGAAGGCGTACCTCCTGAAGTCCGGCGCCACGGACGGCTCGAGGGTCAAGACCACGGGGCATGGGAAATCCCAACCCATAGCGGACAACTCAACGGAGGAGGGCAGGTTCAAGAACAGGCGGGTCGAGATCCTCATCCTTTCCGAGTGAGGATGAGTCGAGGCGCGAATCGCGACCGCGCGCGCCAGTAGGACGCCGCCGGGGAATTGTTTGGAGCTCAGGATTCGTTCCTGAGCTTTTCTTTTTTTCCCAAGAGAGAATCGGGCGATGGCCCGCGAGAACCCGCAGCGGATTCTGGTCCTGTTCTCGATGGCCGGCCTCATCGCCTACGGTGGGCTCCTCCTCGAGCACGTCGCGACGGGAGTCGGCGGGGCCGACAGCTCGGGTTACGCGAACACGGCCCGAGACCTGCTGGCGGGACGCGTCGTCGTGCCCGTGGAGGCCCTCGACCGCCTGGAGCTGCCCGAGCGCTTCGCCCCGGCGTTTCGCCCGCTCGCGTACGAGCCGGGCCCCCGACCCAAGACCATGGTTCCGCTCTATCCGCCGGGATTCCCGCTCCACATCGCGTTTGCGGCGCTGATCGCCGGCTGGGACGCCGGGCCGTTCGTCGTGTCGCCGGTGCTCGCGATCCTGTGCGTCGTCCTGACCTACTTTCTGGCGCGCGAGCTCTCGCTCTCGAGACCGCTCGCCTTCTCGGCGGCCTCGATCCTCGCGGCGTGCCCGGTGTTCCTCTTCCAGGCCGTGCAGCCCATGAACGACGTCGCCGCCGCGACGTGGTGCGTGGCGGCGGTGCTCTTCGCTCTCCGTTCG
>JBASRI010000630.1:0-4165 GCA_049273755.1 Thermoanaerobaculia bacterium | reverse complement strand
CTTTCGCCGCGTGGAGCTCGCGGCGACGCTGCCGGGCGTCCCGCTGTACGAGCGCTTCGGCTTCGCCGCTCGCGAACGGATCGACGCGGCGCTGCCCGACGGCGTGGTCCTGCCGATCCTCCGCATGGAGCGCGACCTCGATGAGCGCTGAGCCGCGGCTGGCGCTGGTGGGCTTCCGCTCCGACGAGAGCTCGTCCTACCTGCGCGGTGCGGCGGAGGCTCCGCCGCTGATCCGCCAGGCGATCTTCCACGAGTCGGCCAATTCGTGGTGCGAGAGCGGCGTCGAGGTCGGCCGAGAGCGATTCCACGATGCCGGCGACTTCGGCGAGATGCCTGGCCGGGACACCCGGGCGACCATCGAAGCCGCCACCGCGGCGCTTCTTTCCGAGGGCTACCGGCCGATCGCCCTGGGAGGCGACCACGCCATCACGTACCCGATCCTGCGGGCGTTCGCGCGGCGGTATCCGCGGCTCTCGATCCTGCACTTCGACGCGCACCCCGACCTCTACGACGAGTTCGAGGGCAACCGCTACTCGCACGCGTGCCCGTTCGCGCGCATCATGGAGGAGGGGCTCGCCCAGCGCCTGGTGCAGGTCGGCATCCGCGCCGCCAACCCCCACCAGCGCGCCCAGGCCGCGCGCTTCGGGGTGGAGATGATCGAGATGCGGGACTTCCGCGCGGACCGCGATCTCGGTTTCGAGGGTCCGGTCTACGTGACCTTCGACCTGGACGGCCTGGACCCGGCGTGCGCCCCCGGCGTCTCCCACCGCGAGGGCGGAGGGCTCTCGACGCGGCAGGCGCTCGACGTGATCCACCGGGTCGCGGGCCCGATCGTGGGCGCCGACGTCGTCGAGTTCAACCCGCGGCTGGACTCCTCCGGCCTGACGGCCTTCGCCGCGGCCAAGCTCGTCAAGGAGATCGCGGGCCGGATGCTGGTGGGTCCAGGGGTCGCGTCATGACCGCGCAGGCCGAGAAGAACAAGGATCTCGTCCGGCGAATCTTCGAGGAAGTCCTCAACGGCGGACAGCTGGACCTCCTGGACGCCGTCATCGCGCCGGACTACGTGGAAAACAATCCCGCCCCCGGACAGGCGCCGGGTGCTGCGGGCCTAAAGGCAAGGATCCAGGCGATGCGGGCGGCGTTCCCGGACCTGCGCTTCGTTCTCGAGGAGCTCGTCGGCGAGGGCGCTATGGTGGCCGCGCGGTATCACTGGGTCGGCACGCACCTGGGCATTTTTCTCGGGATTGCGCCGACGGGGCGAAGGATCGCGGTGCGCGGGATGGACTTCTACCGCTTCGCGGGCGGGAGGCTCGCCGAGCACTGGGACAACGTGGACGAGTTCGGCATGCTCAGTCAGCTCGGAGACCTGGGATGAGCCGCGAGCTCCTGCGCCACGCCGTGGCGACGGTCGCGTACCGCGGCGGCAAGGCGGTGCGCGGGGCGCCGGCCTCTTTCGCAGCTTTCCGGGTTGCCGAAGGATCCCGGACGCCCGCCGGCATCCTTGCGCACGTCGGCGATCTCTTCGACTGGGCGCTGTCGCAGGCGAAAGGCGCCGAGGCGTGGCAGGACTCGCAGCCGCTGCCCTGGGAGAAAGAGATCGCGCGCTTTCACGAGACGCTCGGCCGCTTCGACGCGTATCTCGCCTCGGACGCGCCGCTGCACGTGCCGGCGGAGAAGCTCTTCCAGGGCGCCGTCGCCGACGCGCTGACGCACATCGGGCAGATCGCGATGTTGCGCCGGATCGCGGGTGCCCCGATCAAAGGCGAGAACTACTCCCGCGCGGACATCGAGGCGGGGCGGGTCGGCGCCGACCAGGCGACTCCAAAGCGAGAGTTCGATTGAGCCTCTCGACCTGGGCGTTCTTCCTGGCCCTCGCCGGCGACCGGCCGTGAACTGCTGGAACTGCCGGGCCGAGAACGATCTCTCCCTTCGGCAGACCTGCGAGCGCTGCGGCGCGCCGCTGATCCGCTCGAGCGGGGTGTTCCACAAATCGCTCCTCCTCGGGGCCGTGCTCGCCCTGGTCGCGCTCCAGTTCGTGTGCGTCTTCCGCCACCTTCTGCGCTGAGACGGCGACGGTGGTCGGATGTCTCGCTGCGCTGAGGATGACGAGCCCGGGCATATGATTCGCGGCAAGACAGGAGGCGCAGAATGAGGAAACGATGGCTGGCTGGGGCCCTGCTGTGCGCGCTGGCTCTGGCTTCGTTCGCCGCGAAGAGCAAGGACGAGGGAATCAAGGTGGTCGACGCCGCGTGGCTCAAGGCGATCAAGGCGAATGACGTCGAGGGCCTCGTGGCGTGCTACGCGCCCGACGCGGTGATGTGGCTACCCGACGCGCCGGAGGCGCCGGGCACGAAGGCAATCCGGGATGTCTACACCGGACTCTTGAACACGTTCTCCGTGACGGACGCGTCCCTCCCGAACACCGTCTACGACACGTCGGGCAACCTTTCGGCCGGCTGGGGGAACTTCGTGCTCGCGCTCCAGCCGCGGCAGGGCGGCAGTCCCGTTGTCCTGAAAGGCCGCTTCGTGGCCGTCGCCAAGAAGATCGGCGGCAAGTGGCTCTACGTGGGCGACCACGCTTCGAACGAGCCGCCTCCGCCGGCCCCCGCGCCGCCGAAATAGCGCCGCCGTGACGACGCCGGCGGAGGAAAAGGAGACCGGCCGGATCGAGGCCTTCAGCGACGGGGTCTTCGCCATCGCAATCACGCTGCTGATCCTCGAGATCAAAGTGCCTCACCTTCCCGACGGAGGCGCGGGGCGTTCGCTGGCGCGAGCGCTTGTTGCGGAGTGGCCGTCGTACCTCGCGTTCGTCCTGAGCTTCTCGACGATCCTCATCATGTGGGCCAACCACCACGCGATGTTCCGGCTGGTTCACAAAGTCGACGTGCCGTTTCTGTACGCGAACGGCTTCCTGCTGCTCCTCGTCACCTTCGTCCCGTACCCGACTGCCGTCCTGGCGGAATACCTCGAGCTGCCCGGCGCTCCGATTGCCGGCGCGTTCTACGCCGGGACCTACGTGGTGATCGGCATAGCGTTCAACGTGCTCTGGGCGGCGGCCTCCCGCGGACGGCGGCTGCTGAAGCCGGGGGTGTCAGAAGAGACGGTCCGCGCGTTCTCGCGCAGCTACCGTCTCGGACCGCCCCTCTATCTGGCGGCCACCGCGGCTGCCTTCGTCAACGTGTTCGTCACGGTCGCGATCTGCGTGGCTCTGGCAACCTTCTGGATCGTTACGGGCCGGAGCCACTGAGGGAGAAGAAGAGAAGGAGGTCCCATGTCGCAGTCCATCCACTTTCTTCCGGTCCTGGTCTCCGCCGCCGCGGTCTTCGGCCTCGGGGCTCTCTGGTACTCGCCGCTCCTCTTCGGCAAGGCGTGGCTGAAGGTCCACGGCTACACCGCCGAAACGCTCGCGGCAATGCGCGCGACGGCGGGGCGCGCGTACGCGGTGACGTTCGTCTGCTATCTGGTCATGGCCGCGGCGATGTCCATCCTCCTCCAGCGTGTCGGGGTCGTCAGCGCCCTGACGGGCATCAAGCTCGGCGCGCTGCTCGGCATCGGGATCGCGGCACCGCTGGGCCTGACGGCGAACGTCTACTCCGACAAGCCCCTCGCGGCGTGGGCCATCGATGCGGCCTACCAGATCGCCTACCTGATGCTCATGGGGGCGATCCTCGCGGCGTGGCGCTGAAATGAGTCCGGCGGCGGCCGGCGGACGGCAGACGGCAGACCGGAAGCGGGTGACGGTGGCGGACGCGGTGGCGAAGCTGCCGGGCAAGAACGGCGAGCGCTGGGCGGTGGTCCTGGAGCACGGCACGCTCGAAGTCGAGATCTACGCCCCGCGCGGTCACGACCCACAGCAGCCGCACACCCGCGACGAGCTCTACGTCGTCGTGTCGGGAAGCGGCGAGTTCGTCAACGGAGGCCGGCGTGAGCGGTTCGGGCCTGGCGACGTGCTCTTCGTTCTCGCGCGCGTCGAGCATCGGTTCGAGAATTTCACGAATGACCTGGTGGTTTGGGTGGTCTTCTACGGTCCGGAAGGCGGCGAGGCCGCCGGGAACGAAGCATGAGACGGTTTCTGGGCTACCTCTGGGCGGCGCCCGTGTCGGCGGCGGCGCTCCCGGCGCTGCCGTTGGCCGCGGCGACGGGCGGGTCCGCACGGCTGGTCGAC
>JBASRI010000200.1:0-4401 GCA_049273755.1 Thermoanaerobaculia bacterium | reverse complement strand
GCGTTCCAGTTCAGGATGCCGTTCCAGAGGAAGCGAAAGTCGGAGTGGTTCAGGTCTCGGTGCATCGGATTGAAGTTGAACGCGATCACGCGCCCCTTGCCGGCCGGCAGGTCCAGGATGGCCGGATGGCCTTCGAGGTCCTCCTCGTGCTTGGCGCCTCCCGAAACGACCATCGCGCTCGACTTCTTGGCGGGCTCCTTGGCGCCCTTCTCGTCTTTCTCCGGGCTCTTGTCCTCGTCGAGGGCGTCCTCGCGGTCCTCCTTCTTCGGCCGCGTGCCCCACTGCAGCACGAGGAACCGCCGGTCCGACGGCGCGAGGTCGTAGACGGGGAGGTTTCCGCGAAACGCGGAGGTCTCTTCCGGGTAGCCGTACGCCAGGGGGTGATCGGGCCGCGCGAACCTCACCTTCAGCTCGACGCCCGGCGTGTCGACGCTTCCTCCTCCCCTCTTCCGCACGCCCCGCACGAGACCTCCTTCGATGGGGAGCGCGGAGCCGTTGCCCAGCGCGATCAAGAGGCCCCCGGCGTCCAGGAACTTCTGGAGGTTGGCCATGCCGCCCCAGCCGATCCCGCCGGTGATGTCCTCGGACGCATCGGGGACGCCATGGCTCGGAAACTCCGGCGTCTTCGTGTAGGGCATCGGCCCCCACCTGGTGTCGATGCCGTGGATCTGCGTCTTCAGGCTCGCGGAATTGTGCGCGTAGAGGACGACGTCGTATTTTTCGCGCAGGCCTCCGGCGCGGATCTCCTCGTCGCGGATGTAGGCGTACGGGATTTTTTCCTGATCGAGCGCGAGTCGCAGCCATCCCGTCGCCTCGGTGTCCGCCCAGAGGTGCCACACCGCGAGGCGCGGGATCAGGGACTCGTGCGCGGGGACGTCGGGCACGGCGGCTGCGCTGTCGAAGGCGACCGAAAGCTCCCGCGCGACGGGCGCGAGGGCCGCGGCCAGACCGTCCTGGGTGGGTAGAATCCAGGAGCCCGCCGGATAGTCGGCGCCGCCCGACTTGAACGCCTTCTCGGCGATCGAGACGCGGAACCGCGCCAGCCGGAAGCGCGCCGCGAGAAGCGCCTCCTGCCCGGTGTCCTTGAGCAGGTAGACCGGGCCGGGGCCGGAGATCTTGCCGGGGACGGCGGGCGCGGCGGAAAGGAGCGCCGCGCCGGCGGAGCGGATCTTCTCGTCGTCGATGCGCCTGGCCTCGAGCCCGTAGTGCACCGGAAGCGACCAGGACACGTCGTCGTAGGGCTCGTAGGGCGACTCCGGGAACTTCTGGGGCTCGAGCAGGTCCACGGCATAGTTGCGGTAGGGCTGGTCGAGCCGCACGAGGTAAGACCCCTTCGGGAACGTTCCCTCCTTGACCGTCGCGGGCGCCGTCAGCCGCGCGACCTCGATCCCCTGGCCTCGGATGACCTCGATCATCTGCGCCACGCGGCGGGGATCGCCCTGGTCGGCGGGAATGACGAACGCGTACGGGCCGCCCTTGACCCCCTTCTGCCAGGAGTTGTAGCCCTTGCGGTAGAAGTTGCGCAGCGAGTCTTTCGCGTTCTTCGCCGTCCAGTCCAGGATCGCGAGGCAGCCCGACTCCATGTAGTTCGTGTTGTCCCGCAGCGACCAGAGGAACTTCTTGTCCGGCGGCCACGGCCGGTACCACTCCCGGCCGGTGACCGGACGATCTACGTAGCGCTCCTCCGAGGGGCGGAGCGTGCGCTCGAAAGTCTCCGCCGAGCCGTTGCCGAACGTCTCGTAGCCGCGGCCGAGCGAGTTGTGATTCGAAGCGACGGAGTCGAGGTAGTGCAAGCCCCACGACTCTCCGAAGCCCCACGTCCACACGCCGGGCATTCCCAGCGCCGTCAGGGCCCGAACCTCGTGGAACGACGTCTCGAGCCACTCGCCGATCGCGATGGGGTCCAGGTTCTCGTTGTAGGGGCCGGTGCCGTTCCAGGTGTGGAGGAGCGGAATCGACTCGTGCAGGTCGTGCACCACGGTCGGGTGGTAGTCGTAGAACATCTTGTGCACGGCCCGTGTCAGCGCCAGCGCCTTCTGGTGCGTGTCCCGGTTGTTGTCGTGGAAGGCGTAGTAGCCCCAGTACGGGGGCGACGTCTCCGGCAGGTTGTCCCAGTCGGTCTTTCCCTTGAGGAAGCGGTAGTACCAGTCCACTGCTTTGTCCCGCCCGTCCGGCTCCGAGACCGGGTTGATCAGGACGATCAGGTTCTTGCGGATCTGCTGGATCATCGGCTGCTCCGAAACGGCGAGGCGGTACGCCAGCTCCATCACCATCTCGGGGCTTCCGGTCTCCGTCGAGTGCAGGCCGGCGTTGAAGTAGTAGATCGGCCGGGCGGTCGCGATGATCTTCTCCGCAGCCTCCGGGCTCGTCGTCCGCGGATCGGCCAGCGCCGCCGTCGCGGCCTTCCAGCGGTCCAGGTTTCGGATGCCGTCCTCGTCGGCCACGGCCACGAGGAGGATTTCCCGGCCCTCCTCCGACTTGCCGAGCGTTTCGACGCGGACGCGGGGCGAGGTTCTGGCGAGCTCGCGGAAATAGCCGTAGACCTTCTCGGTGCGCGAGAGCTCGCCGGCCTTGCCAGCGACGTGGCCCAGGTATTTCGTGGGCGAGGTCACGCTCGAGGACGCGGGAACGTAGGCGACCCAGGGATTCGTGAACTTCGGGTCGGTCGTGTCCTTGGCGATCGCCTCGACCGAGCCCGTCTCGGGAACGTCGGGCGCGTAGGGGCCCTCGGGAACGGCGGCGGCGGCCGCGGCGAACAGCAGCCAGGCAACGGCGGACCGCCACGCCAGACGAACCATCCATCCCCCCGATGCGGCCCGCGCGTGCGCGCCGCCGAATCGAACGCTTGCGTTGTCGCCGCGTAATCTAGCAAGGAGACGGTGCGACCGGAAGGAAAAACGGACGGGAGATAATGCCGCCGATGAAAAAACTACGGGTCAGCTCTTTCGGCGCGGCGGCGTTCTTGTTTTCCGCAGCGGCGTTCGGTCTGCCGGCGCCCGACCCGGTCCTGGTGGGCGCGGGCGACATCTCGACGTGCAGCAACGACGGGGACGAGAGGACGGCGAAGCTGCTCGACAAGATCGATGGCACGGTGTTCACCCTGGGCGACAACGTCTACCCCAACGGCACGGCGAGCCAGTTCGACCGCTGCTATGAGCCGACGTGGGGCCGTCACAAGAAGCGGACGCGCCCCGTGCCGGGCAACCACGACTACCAGACGGCCGGCGCCGCTCCTTACTTCGCCTACTTCGGAGACGCTGCGGGCGACCCAAAGAAGGGGTATTACATCTACGACCTCGGGACGTGGCATGTCGTGGTTTTGAACAGCAACTGCGCGGAGATCGGCGGCTGCCAGAAGGGCTCGGCCCAGGAGAAGTGGCTGCGCGGAGACCTCGCCGCCCACCCCACTCTGTGCACCCTCGCCATGTGGCACCACCCGCGCTTCTCCTCCGGGACGGAGCATGGCAGCAGCAAGGCGACGGTCGATTTCTGGCGTGCGCTTCAGGACGCCGGCGCCGCCGTCGTGCTGTCGGGCCACGACCACGACTACGAGCGCTTCGCGCCCCAGGACGCCGACGGGAAAGCGGACCCGGAGCGGGGCATCCGGGAATTCGTCGTCGGCACGGGCGGAAAGAGCTTCTACCAGTTCGGACAACCGGTCGCCAACAGCGAGATCCGCAACGCCAACACCTACGGGGTCCTCAAGCTCACACTGCACCCCGACGGCTACGACTGGCGGTTCGTTCCGGTCGAAGGCGGCGCCTTCGAGGACTCGGGCTCCGCCAAGTGCCACGCCGGCGGTAGTATCCCAACGGCGCCGCCCAGGCCGTGAGTCGAGCAGTCGCAGGCTCTCGAAAGCGGCCGATCCGGACCGGCTCGCGAGCGGTTCGGGCGGCGCGGAAGGTGAGGAATCGGCCATGGAACCCGGGGTGGTCACGAGGTGCACGCATCTCTCCGCGATTCGGGACGTCACGCCCCACGCGAAAGGCTGCGAAGACTGTCTGAAGATCGGCGACCGCTGGCTCCACTTGCGGCTCTGCCTGACCTGCGGCCACGTCGGCTGCTGCGACTCGTCGAAGAACAAACACGCCCGCAAGCACTGGATGGCCGTCGGCCATCCCATCATCCAGTCCTTCGAGCCCGGCGAGGACTGGAGGTGGTGCTATCCCGACGAGACTTTTCCATAGTGACGACGCTCCTCCTGGTCGCGATGCTCCTTCAGGCCGCCCGCGGTAGCGCGGTCGCCGAGGGGCGGTGGGGCGGGGTCGGCGCCGCTCTCCGGGTCTCGGGGTCGGGCGGCGAGCTCGAGTTCGACTGTGCGCACGGGAGCCTGGGCGGCCCGCTCGTTTTCGACTCCGAGGGCCGCTTCGATGTCCCGGGCGTCTTCGTGCGGGAGCGGCC
>JBASRI010000193.1:0-2226 GCA_049273755.1 Thermoanaerobaculia bacterium | reverse complement strand
AGCCGTCGCCGCGCGCCAGCGAAAAGTTGGCGATGTTGACGCCGCTCTCGCCCAGGATCGTCCCGACGCTTCCAACGACGCCGGGCACGTCGCGGTTGCGCAGAAACACGACCGTGCCTTCCGGGTGAAACTCGAGCGGCAGCCCATCCACCTCGACGACGCGCGCGTCCCGGCCCGTGAAGAGCGTGGCCTCGGCGCGGCCGGTCCCGCCCGCCCCCGTCAGCGTGACCCGCAGCGAGCGCGCGTAGGTCGAGGGCTCCTCGTGGCGCGTCTCGCTGACCGCGAGGCCGCGGTCGTGGGCGGCGTACATGGCGTTGACGTAGTTGACGATCTCGGGTGTGTGCGTCTCGAGCGCGCCCTTGACCGCGGCGACGGTCACCGGACGCAGGAGATCCGCGGGCAACCCCCAGGTCTCGACCGCCAGGCGCGAGAGCCGCCCGCCGCCCACGGCCGAGAGGAAGTGGGCCGTGCGCTCCGCCAGGCGCATCCAGCCCGAGGCGCCGGCGGCGTCCTTGGGCCCGCGGAACGGAAGGTTGACGGCGGGGACGTAGGGGGCGCCCGCCAGCGCCTCGAGCAGCGCCTCCACGGTCTGAGTCGAGACGCGCTCCTGCGCCTCGACGGTGGAGGCGCCCAGATGGGGCGTGGCGACGACGTTGGGAAGGCGTAGCAGCGGGTCGTTGGCGTCCGGCGGCTCGGGGTCGAAGACGTCGAGAGCGGCGCCCGAGAGACGCCTGTCCTGGAGGGCTTCGAGGAGCGCTTCGCGGTTCACGAGGCTCCCCCGCGCGACGTTGACGAGGATCGCTCCGGGCTTCATGCGCCCGAGCTCCTCGCGCCCGAGCAGCGCCTTACCCTGAGCGCTCGCCGTGGAGTGCAAAGTCACGACGTCGGATTGCTCGAGAAGCGTCTCGAGCGGGAGCAGCGGCACGCCCATCTCCTGCGCCTTCTCGGCCGGGAGAAACGGGTCGTGGGCCACCACTCGGGCTTCGAAGGCCCGGGCCCGTGCCGCGACGCGCGAGCCCACCTGGCCCAGTCCCACGATGCCGACCGTCTTGCCGGCGAGCTCCGATCCCACGAACTTCGCCTTTTCCCACTTGCCCGCGGCCATGGATGCGGCGGCCTCCGGCACGCGGCGCAGTAGCGCGAGGAGCACCGCGAAGGTGTGCTCGACCGCTGAGACGACGTTGCCGGTGGGAGAGTTGAGGACCAACACGCCGCGCGCCGAGGCGGCCGGCACGTCCACGTTGTCCACGCCCACGCCCGCTCGGCCGACGACGGTCAGCTTCGGAGCCGCCGCGAAGAGCGCCGCGTCCACCTTCGTCGCGCTGCGCACGAGGAGCGCGTCGGCGTCCGCGAGCGCCGCCAGCAGCGTCTCGCGCGGAGCGCCCGCCAGGTCCACGACCTCGTGGCCCGCCTTCCGAAGGAGGTCGAGCCCCGCCGGGGAGACCTTTTCGGCGACGACCACGCGGCTCACGCCGCGACCTCCGAGGCGCTCTCGTCCAGCGCCGACAGCAGCGCATCGAGCGAGGCCATGTCCACGTCCCCCATGTGGCCGATGCGAAACGTCGTGCTCTTCCACTTCCCGTAGCCGCCGCCGATCGTGTACCCGCGCTCCTTGACCTTTGCGACGAGGGCCTCCGAAGACACGCCGGCGCGGGGCTTCAGGCACGAGACGGTCCAGGAACGCGCGCCCTCCGGGGGCGCGTACGTGTGGCCGCGCTCCCGCGCCCACGCTTCCACGCGGCGGCGCAGGGCCTTGTGGCGCGCCCAGCGCCCCTCGAGCGTCTCGGTCAGGATGTGGTCGAGCTGCACGTCGAGGGCGAAGAGATGGGGTGTCGACGGCGTGTACGGCGTCTGGTGCTTCTCGGCGAAGGCTTCGGCCTCCGACAGGCGCAAGTAGTGCGCGCGCGAGCGCTCCCGGGCCCGGGCGCGATAGCGATCCGACGCGAAGGCCACGCCGAGGCCTGGCGGCAGGGCGAGGGCTTTCTGCGACCCCGAAAGTGCGAAGTCGAGCCCCCACGCGTCCGCCTCGACCGGTGAGCCGGCGAGCGACGTGACGACGTCGGCGAGGACGAAGGCGCCGGAGGCCCCGCGCACGGCGCGCGCGATCGCCGCGAGATCGTTCAACGTGCCCGTGGAGGTCTCCGAGTGGACGACGGTCACGGCGTCGTAGCGGGCCTTTCCGAGGGCCCGCGTCACCTCGGCGGGATCCACCGGAGTCCCCCAGGG
>JBASRI010000182.1:0-2333 GCA_049273755.1 Thermoanaerobaculia bacterium | reverse complement strand
CTCTTGGGACCGTATTGAACAAACGTCTTCTTCCGTCGGTAGGCAATGCTGGCGTGATGATTCGCGAGGCCCTCAGAACCATCTCCCTGTTCGCGATGATGGTGCTGACCGTCGCCTTCCCAGCGATCTCCAACGATGGAGCCTGGGCCACGGGGAGCTCCTAACGAGGCATTTCCGCACGGCGGAGACTCTTTCGGCAAGGCCTTGAGTATCTAGCTGAAGGACCAGGGTCTACCCCTGGCAGCTGGTCTAAGCGCCAGGTGAAATGGACCTGTCCAAAAGACCAGTATCTTCCCGCGCCTGGTCCCGACCTGTGCTAAGATTCCGCGCCATCAGATTAAGCCTCTTGCGCCGGAGGCATTCTGCTGAGGGGCAAGAGAATAGAGGGGGTTCAGAGATGCCGCTTTTAGAGCGCGGGGCGGATATCTTCCCGCAAGGCCTCTTCGAGCTCCCCGAGCTTGACTTCCCGTGGTGGGTCGCTCATGTCCGAAGTCGCCAGGAGAAGGTTCTGGCGCGCCACGTTGCCCCGCTCGAGGTCCCGTTCTACTTCCCGCAGCGCGAGAACCGGAGAAGGAGGGGAGGACGGAGCTTCGTGTCCTACCTGCCTCTCTTGCCTGGCTACTTCTTTTTTCGGGGCTCCGTGTCCCAGAGAAGCGCGGTCCTGCGGAGCAACGTCGTCGTTCGACTGCTGGAGGTTCCGGACCAAGCGCTCCTGACCCGGGAGCTGCGAGAGCTACGCTGCCTGCAGGGTGCGGGCGCAACGCTCACTCCCTACATCCCGATTGCCCCCGGCGCGAGCGTTCGGGTGGTCGAAGGCCCCTTCAGCGGATATACGGGAAAGGTACTACGCGAACGGTCTCGGCTCCGTTTGATCGTGTCCATCTCGATGTTGCGGCAGGCCGTAGCCGTGGAATTCAGCCGCGAGGCTCTGTCCCCGCTCGGGCCGCCGCGAAGGTTTGATCAGTCTCGAAGCGCCGTAGGGTTCTAGCGGTTCGTCGGTTCGGTGCTTCTTGCGGAGGGAAAGCTCTTTCGGTGATGGTACACCGAAGGGGGCGAAGCCTGACTAGAGTAGGGAAATGAGGTAGGTCGATGAGTAGCATCGTGAGCTCGCGCGTCTCCGGTTCCGCCGCCCTGGAGCTCAAGAGGAAGATCGAAGATCGCTCGATCGTCGTCGGCGTTCTGGGCCTCGGATACGTTGGCCTTCCTCTCGCTCTCGCCTTCGCGGAGAAGCGATTCTCGGTCGTCGGGTTCGACGTCGACCCCGAAAAGATCGCGGCGCTCAAGGCCGGCCGCAACTACATCAAGCATCTCGAAGGTCCCCGGCTGACTATGGCGGCCGCGGCGGGCCTCTTTCGTGCGACTTCCGATTTTGCCGAGCTGGCCGAGCCGGACGTCCTGCTCATCTGCGTCCCCACTCCCTTGACACCGCAGCGCGAGCCGGAGATGAGCTTTGTCGAGAACACCGTCCGGCAGATTCGCTCCCGCTTGCGCCGCGGGCAGCTCGTCGTCCTCGAGTCGACGACCTACCCGGGAACCACCGACGAGCTCGTCCGGGGGATCCTCGAGGAATCGGGGCTGCGCTGCGGCGAAGACTTCTTCCTCGCGTTTTCTCCGGAGCGCGAGGACCCGGGCAACCCCCGGTACGCAACGGCGAGCATTCCGAAGGTGGTGGGGGGCGTAGATCGGGTCTCTGGCGACCTCGCACAGGCCGTGTACGACCAAGCGATCGACCGGACCGTCCGGGTTTCGACGGCGCGGACCGCGGAGGCAACCAAGCTGGTCGAGAACATCTTTAGGGCGGTCAACATCGCCCTCGTCAACGAGCTGAAGATGGTGTTCGACAAGATGGGCATCGACGTGTGGGAGGTGCTGGACGCCGCCGCGACCAAGCCGTTCGGCTTCATGCGCTTCAATCCGGGGCCGGGGCTCGGAGGTCACTGCATCCCGCTCGACCCTTTCTACCTCGCCTGGAAGGCGCGCGAGTACGGGGTCACGGCCAAGTTCATCGAGCTTGCCGGCGAGGTCAACGTTCAGATGCCGCACTACGTCCTCGAGAAGCTTCAAAACGCCTTGAACGAGCGCGGAAAAGCGGTCAAAGGTAGCAAGATCCTCGTCATGGGTCTCGCCTACAAGAAAAATGTGGACGATACGCGCGAGAGCCCGGCCTTCGAGATCATCGACGCTCTCCTTCGTCGTGGCGGGGTCATTTCCTATCACGACCCTCACGTACCGCGGTTGCCGCGGGCGCGGGCCTGGCCCAAGCTCCCCGCAATGGAATCCACGACGCTGACTGCGGAGCGGCTCGCCGCCCAGGATGCCGTCGTCATCGTGAC
>JBASRI010000174.1:0-8461 GCA_049273755.1 Thermoanaerobaculia bacterium | reverse complement strand
GGAAGAGCCGCCGTGACCGCGGCCCAGTCCACGGCCGTTGCGCCGATCCGCGCCGCGAGGGCCGCGGCCTTCTCCGGGCTGCGGTTGGCGACCAGCACGCGGGCCACACCGGCCTCGACGGCCTGTTCCGCGAAGAGCGCGCCCGTCTCGCCGGCGCCCAGGACGAGCAGCGTGCGCTCGGACATCCGCCCGAAGACTTTCGTCGCCATCTCGAATCCGATGGAGGGAATCGAGAGCGGGTGCCGCGCGATCTCCGTCTCCGTCCGCACGCGCTTGCCCGCGGCGACGGCGCTTTCGAACATCCGGTGCAGGACGGCGCGCGTCGCGTTCGCCTCGCGCGCCACGCGCAAGGCCGCGCGCACCTGGCCCAGCACCTCGCTCTCGCCCAGCGCCATCGAGTCGAGCCCCGCGGCCACGTGGAACAGGTGCCGCACGGCGTCGGTCCCCTCCCGGTAGAAGCTCGACCCCGAGAGCTCCTCGAGGTCCAGGCCCCGCCACTCCGAGATCAGGGCCGCGATCTCTTCCCGCGGCGGCTCGCCGTCGGAAAGGCCGTAGATCTCGCTGCGGTGGCAGGTCGCCACGATCACGCCCTCGGTGACGAGGCCCCGGCCGCGGATCCGCTCCAGGGCTTCGCGCGTCTCCTCGGCGGAGAACGCGATCCGCTCCCGTACCGAGACGTTGCCGCCTCGCAGGCTCCAACCCAACAGCAGCAGACGGGCTTCGCCGGCGCTCATCGGAAGCTGTGCGCGTGGCTCAGGTACAGGTTGACCACGGTGTAAGAGAAGAGGACGACGGAAAAGCCGAGGATCGAGAGCAGCGCCACGCGCGGACCCTCCCATCCGCGGCGGTCCATCCAGAGTAGGAATCCATAGACGGCCAGCGTCGCCAGAGCCCACTCGACCTTGGGATCGGCGAGGCTCTTCCAGAACTTTTCGGCCCAGAAGAGACCCAGACCGAGCGAGAGCGTCAGGACCGCCAGCCCCACCGTCACGCTCGTGCGGTTCAGGCGACCGATGACCTCGAGCGGCGGGAGGCGCGAGAAGAGAAGCCCGGTCCGCCTGCGGCGGATCTGCCGGCTCTGCACGAGGTACAGCACCGAGAGCACGAAGGAGAGCGCGAAGGCGGCGTACGCCAGGATCGCCAGCGTGACGTGCAGAGCGAAGACGGAGCCGTGCAGCCCCGGGCCCGGCGCGGCCGCCCCGTCCGGAAGCAAGAGCCCCACGGCGGTGGCCAGGATGATGAACGGGATCAAGAACGGGCCGGTCGCGCGCTCGCGGTGGCGCAACAGGAGAAACAGGTACGCGATGCCGAGCATCCAGCCGAAGAACGAGACCGAGCCGCCGAGGGTGCGGTACGGCACCGAGGACAGCTCGCGCCCCCGGTGCATCAGGTCCGCGAAGTGGAGCACGAGCCCCGCTCCGACCAGCAGAGGCGCCGCCCGTCCGAGGGCGCCGCGCCCGCGGACCAGCGAGACGATCGCCACGGCCTCGGCGCCGCAATAGCACGCCACCGCGAGCCACCCCAGAAGGTGCGATCCCATCGAAGAGACGGAGTTTATCAGCCGCTGTCGACGTGGAATACGATACCGGCGATGAGCTTTCTCACGCGCACGCGCCAGACGTTCTCTCTACCCGGCGGCTCGACGGGCGTCCTCTACTCGCTCCCCCAACTGGAGCGCGAAGGGCTGGGCCCGGTCTCCCGACTGCCAGTCAGCCTCCGGATCGTGCTCGAGTCCCTGCTGCGCAACTGCGACGGAAAGCGCGTCAAGGAGGACGACGTCCGCGCGCTGGCTGCCTGGAAGCCCCGCGCCGAGCGGACTGCCGAGATCCCCTTCGTCGTCGCCCGCATCCTGCTGCAGGACTTCACGGGGGTCCCACTGCTCGTGGACCTGGCGGCAATGCGATCGGCGGTGGCGCGCCTCCAGAGAGACCCCAAGCGGATCGAACCGCTCGTGCCCGTGGCCCTGGTCGTGGACCACTCGGTCCAGGTGGACGAGTGGAACACGCCGGACGCCCTGCGCATGAACATGGAGATCGAGTTCCGCCGCAACCGTCCGCGCTACGAGTTCCTCAAGTGGGGCATGCAGGCGTTCCAGGGTTTCGAGGTCGTCCCGCCGGGCATCGGCATCGTCCATCAGGTCAACCTCGAGTACCTGGCGCGGGGCGTCTTCGTCGAGAACGGCGTCTACTACCCCGACTCCCTGGTCGGGACCGACTCACACACGACGATGATCAACGGGCTCGGCATCGTGGGCTGGGGCGTCGGCGGCATCGAGGCCGAGGCCGGCATGCTCGGCCAGGCCGTCTCCTTCCTGACACCCGACGTCGTGGGCGTGCGCCTCTCGGGCAGGCTGCGCGAGGGCGTGACGGCCACCGACCTCGTGCTGGTCGTCACCGAGATGCTGCGCCGCGCGAAGGTCGTCGGAAAGTTCGTCGAGTTCTTCGGCGAAGGCGCCGCCTCGCTCCCGGTCACCGACCGCGCCACCGTCGCCAACATGGCGCCCGAGTACGGCGCGACGATGGGCTTCTTCCCGATCGACGAGGAATCTTGCCGTTACCTCGCGGCGACCGGACGGAGCGCCGAGCACGTGGACGCGTTCCGCGCGTACTACAAGGCGCAGGGTCTCTTCGGCATCCCGCGCGAGGGCGAGTGCGACTACAGCGAGGCCCTGCACCTCGACCTCGCATCCGTGACGCCCAGCGTCTCGGGCCCCCGCCGCCCGCAAGACCGGATCAACCTGCCCGAGCTGAAGAAGATCTTCCGCAGCCTCTTCGCGGCGCCGGCCGGAGAGAACGGCTATGGGAAGGACCCGAGCTCGCTGTCGGTCCGGATTCCGGTCCAGCTCGGGCGATCCGCGCCGGGCGGCGGCAGCCAAAGGCCCCCTGCGCCCGACAAGGCCAAGAAGGAGGACATCAACGTCTGGACCGAGTCGGAGATGGTCAACAACCGCCCGACACCCAACGTCCAGACGCTCGAGGTCCTGCCGCCCGTGCAGGTGGACGTGGGGCACGGCGACGTGCTCATCGCGGCGATCACCTCCTGCACGAACACCTCGAACCCCAGCGTGATGCTGGGCGCGGGCCTCCTGGCAAAGAAGGCGGTCGAACGCGGGCTGACGGTCTCGCCGCGCGTGAAGGCCTCGCTGGCACCCGGCTCGCGCGTCGTGACGGAATACCTGGCCAGGACGGGGCTCCAACCCTACCTCGATCACCTCGGGTTCAACCTGGTGGGCTACGGCTGCACGACCTGCATCGGCAATTCCGGCCCGCTCGACGCCGGAATCGACGACGCCGTCTGCTCCAATGACCTGATCGCCGCGGCGGTTCTCTCCGGCAACCGCAACTTCGAAGCCCGCATCCACCAGTCGATCAAGGCGAACTTCTTGATGAGTCCTCCGCTCGTCGTGGCGTTCGCGCTGGCCGGCCGCGTGGACGTGGATCTCTCGACCGAGCCGCTGGGCACCGACAAGACGGGCAGTCCGGTCTTTCTTCGCGACATCTGGCCGTCGATGTCCGAAGTCTCCGAGGCCCTGCTCTCCGCGGTCGACGCCGAGACGTACGCGAGACTCTACGCCGACCTGGCCGACGCCAACCCCCTCTGGAAGGAGATCCCGAGCGCGACGGGCACGGCGTACTCCTGGAATCCCCGGGACACCTACATCCAGGAGCCCCCCTTCTTCGAGGGCTTCTCGCTGCAGCCCACGCCCGTGACCGACGTCGTGGGCGCGCGTGTGCTGGCGATCTTCGGCGACTCGGTGACGACCGACCACATCAGCCCCGCCGGCGCGATCAAGAAGTCCTCCCCGGCCGGGGTCTATCTGATGTCGCTCGGGGTGCTGCCCGAAGAGTTCAACACGTACGGAGCGCGGCGCGGGAACGACCGCGTAATGACGCGGGGCACCTTCGCGAACGTGCGGATCCGGAACCTCATGGTGCCGGGTGTCGAGGGCGGCGTCACGAAACACCAGCCCAGCGGCGAAGAAATGCCGATCTTCGACGCCGCCATGCGCTACCAGCGGGAAGGCGTCCCGCTGGTGGTCTTCGCCGGCCAGGAGTACGGCACGGGGAGCTCCCGCGACTGGGCGGCCAAGGGAACGAAGCTTCTCGGCGTGCGCGCGGTCGTGGCGCAGAGCTTCGAGCGCATCCACCGCTCGAACCTGGTCGGCATGGGTGTCCTTCCGCTCCAGTGGGCCGAGGGCCAGAGCGCGCGGACCCTGGGGTTGGACGGAACCGAAACCTACGACCTGCCGGGCCTGGCGAAGGGCCTCCAGCCGCGCCAGACCACGCCGCTCGTCGTGCGCCGCGCGGACGCCAGCATCACCGAGGTCCCGGTGCGCGTCCGGATCGACACGACGATCGAGGCGGACTACTACCGACACGGAGGCATCCTGCCCTACGTCCTGCGGCAACTCCTGAAATGACGGACACGAGTTCCCCTTCGGCCGACCGGCTGCTCTCCGCGTGCCAGGGCCGCGGTGTCGACAGGCCGCCGGTGTGGATGATGCGGCAGGCCGGGCGTTATCTGCCGGAGTACCGCGCGATCCGGGAGAAGGTCTCGTTTCTGGAGCTGTGCCGCTCGGTGGACCTCGCCACAGAGGTCTCGCTGCAGCCCTTCCGACGTTTCGCGCCGGACGGTGTCATCTTCTTCTCCGACATCCTGGTGCCGGCGGTGGCCATGGGCGTGCGGGTCGCTTTCGGCGACGGCGGCCCCGAGCTGCCCGACCCCGTGCGCGACGCCGCCGCCGTCTCCCGCCTCCGCCGTTTCGACCCGGCCTCCGAGATCGCATTCACGGGCGAGATCCTGGGCAGGCTGGCCAGGGAGGTCGGCACGCGCGCGGCGGTTCTCGGCTTCTGCGGGGCGCCCTGGACGCTCGCCTCCTATCTCGTCGAGGGAGGGGGGTCCCGGAGCTTCGCCGCGATCAAGGAGATGATGCTGCGCGATCCCGCGACGCTGCGCCGGCTGCTCGACCTGCTCGCCGATGTCGCCGCCGACGTCCTCTCCTTCCAGATCGCGTCCGGCGCGCGTGCCGTCCAGCTCTTCGACACGTGGGCCGGCGAGCTTACGCGCGAGGACTATCGGGAGTGGGCGCTGCCTTCCGTCGCGCGAGCGATCGCCGGCATCCGCCGCACCGGCGAGCCGGTGATCCTCTACGTCAACGGCTGCGGGCACCTGCTCGAGGCGCTCGGCGAGAGCGGAGCCGACGTGCTCTCGATCGACTGGCGCGTGCCGTTCGCCGATGCCCGGCGGCGTCTGCCAGGCAAGCCGCTCCAGGGCAATCTCGACCCCGGAATCCTGCTGGGAACGCCCGAGGAGGTCGCGCGCCGCACGCGCTCCCTCCTCGAACAGTCGAGCGGCCAGCGACACATCGTCAACCTCGGCCACGGCGTTCTCCCGGGCTCGCGGCTGGAGTGCGTCGAGGCGTTCTTCGCGGCGGCGCGCCAACCGCGCGCGGCCGCCGTCCCCGCATGAGAGCCGCCGACGTTCCGCTGGAGCTCCTGCGCCGCTACAACGTGCAGGGACCCCGCTACACCTCATACCCCACGGCGCCGATGTGGAAGGAGAGCTTCGGCGCCGCCGACTACGAGCGGATCCTCGCCGAGAGCGCCGCCGGAGCCTCGCCGCTGTCCCTCTACTTCCACCTGCCTTTCTGCGAGAAGCTCTGCTACTTCTGCGGCTGCACGGTCGTCATCACCGGACGCGACCACTCGCCCGAAGACCCATACCTCGGCCCGCTCGAAAGAGAGATCGACTGGGTCGCGCGCGCCGCGGGCGGGAACCGCCCCGTCGCCCAGCTCCACTGGGGCGGGGGCACGCCCACCTACTTCGCGCCCGAGCTTCTCGAGCGCCTCTGGCGGCGCATCCAGGACCGCTTTGCGTTCGCGCCCGACGCGGAAATCGGTGTCGAAATCGACCCGCGAGTCACGACGACCCGACATCTCGAAACCCTGGCGCGCCTGGGCTTCAACCGTCTGAGCATGGGCGTTCAGGACTTCGATCCGCGGGTGCAACAGGCGATCAACCGCATCCAGCCGTTCGAAGCGACCCGCGACCTGGTGGCGGCCGCGCGGGCGGTCGGCTTCCCCAGCGTCAACATGGATCTCATCTACGGGCTGCCGCACCAGACGCCCGCCACCTTCTCCCAGACGATCGACCGCGTTCTCGAGATCGGGCCGGATCGCCTGGCCGTCTACTCCTACGCCAACGTGCCCTGGATGAAGAAGCACCAGGCCGTGATCGAGCCGCACCTCCCCGACGAAACGACCAAATTCGGCATCTTTCGCACGGCTCTGGAGCGCTTCACGGCCGCCGGCTACGAATACATCGGGATGGACCACTTCGCCCGCCCCGACGACGAGCTCGCCCGCGCGCGGCGCGAACGCACGCTCCACCGCAACTTCCAGGGCTACACGACCAAAGCCGGCACGGATCTGCTGGGGTTCGGCATGAGCGCGATCGGCTCGATCGGCCCCTACTACGTGCAGAACCGCCGGGAGCTGGCCGCCTATCGGGAGGCCGTGCTCTCGGGTGGCGCGGCGACCTTCCGCGGCGCGCGCCTATCGCCAGACGACGCCTTGCGCCGCGCCGTCATCGGGAACCTGCTGTGCCACGGCGTCGTCGTCAAGCGCGAGATCGAGGAGCGCTTCGGCATCCGCTTCGATGCGACGTTCGCCGACGCGCTCGGAAGGCTGTCCGGCTGCGCCGAGGACGGCCTGGTGGAGCTGTCGCGCGACGAAGTCCGCGCCACGCCGCTCGGCCGTATCTTCCTGCGCAACCTGGCGATGCCCTTCGACGCGTACCTCGAAGAGACTCCGCAGAAACCCGTGTTCTCTCGCACGCTCTAGCAGGTTGCCGAAACAATTCTCCGCTCCCGTCGGCGCGTCGAGCGCCGTTCAAACAGCCCGGGCGATTCTCTTTCTCCAGCTCGGCGGGCCCGAAACGCTCGACGAAGTTCCGAACTTCCTCTATCGGCTCTTCTCCGACCCCGAGGTCATCCGCGCCCGCCCGGCGCTCCTGCGCAAGGTGATCGCCGCCGGGATCGCGTTCGGCCGAACGAAGGCCTCCCGGAAGCTCTACGCGTCGATCGGCGGCGGCTCCCCCATCCGCCGGCTGACCGAGGAGCAGGCCGAGGGCACGCAGCGGATTCTGCGCGAGGAAGGCCGCGACGCGGTCGTCCGGTCCGCCATGACCTGCTCGGCGCCGCTGGTCGAGGACGTCGTGCGGGAGCTCGCGGGGCGCGGCGTGCGGCGGTTCCTGTCCTTCCCACTCTACCCGCAGTACTCGCTGACGACGACCAAAGGCGCGCTCGACCGCGCCCGGGGGGCCGTTCGGCGCTACGCGCTTGGAGCCGCTCTCGAGGAGCTATCCTCCTGGCCGACGCATCCCCTCTTCGTCGAGGCGCACGCCGAGGGAATCCGGGAAGAGCTCGCGAAGTTTCCCGATCCGCGCGCCGAGGCCGTGCATCTGCTCTTCTCCGCTCACTCGATTCCGAAAAAGCTCGTGACCAAAGAAGGCGATCCGTACGAAGCGGAGGTCGAAGCGAGCGTGGCGGCCATCCTGGCCCGGCTGGCCTGGAGCGGGCCTTCCTCCCTCGCCTACCAATCCAAGCTCGGGCCCGTGGAGTGGCTGGGCCCCCCGACCCTGAAGGTGATCCGGGAGCTCGGCGGCCGACGGCAGGCCCAGGTGCTCGTCGTCCCCATCGCCTTCGTCACGGACCACGTCGAGACCCTCTACGAGATCGACCAGCTCTTCGCGGACGAGGCGCGTGCCGCCGGCGTGGCGCACTTCCGGCGCACGCGGGGGCTCAACGACCGGCCGACGTTTCTGCGCGCCCTCGCGGACCTCGCACGCTCCTGCTCCCGCTTCTGGGCAGCATGAGCGCCCGCACGATCGTCGTCGGCGGAGGGCTTTCGGGCCTCGCCTCCGCCTACGGGCTCATCCGCTCCGGCCGGGAGGCGGTGCTGCTCGAGCACTCACCGAGGCCCGGCGGGGTCGTGCGGACCGAGAGCCGCGAGGAGTTCCTGCTCGAGGCCGGACCCAACACCGTCCGGCCGACTCCGGAGCTGTTGTCCCTCGTGGCCGAGCTCGGGCTCTCGGGCGAGATCATCTTCTCGGACCCACGAGCTGCGCGCTTCGTCGACTTCCACGGCCGCCTTCACCGTCTTCCCGCCTCTCCAATCGGCTTCGTCGGCTCGCGGTTGCTCTCGCCGGCCGGGAAGCTCCGCCTCCTTGCCGAGCCGTTCCAGCGTCGTAGCCGGGGCGGCGAGGAGAGTGTCCGGGACTTCTTCGCCCGGCGGCTGGGCCCCGAGGTCGCCGAGCGTCTCGTCGAGCCCTTCGTCGCTGGGATCTTCGCGGGGAGCGCGGCGCGCCTGTCGGCCGCGGCGGCGTTTCCGACCCTCGCGCGGTGGGACCGCGAGCACGGCAGCCTGTTGCGCGGAGCCGTTCTGGAGCGCCGGGCGCGCTC
>JBASRI010000170.1:0-12003 GCA_049273755.1 Thermoanaerobaculia bacterium | reverse complement strand
GGAAGAGCGCCTTCCGGGCTCGCTCGCGGCTCTCGGGGCGGCCGCGGCGGCCGGCGCCGCGATCCTGAGGGTCCACGACGTCGGCGAGTCCGTGCGGTATCTCCGCATGGCTCGCGCCCTCGCGCCTGCCGCGTCTTCGGCTCGCACGCCGGCCGGGGCCGCGACACGGTGATCGACGCCCTCTCGAGCCGGCTCTCCCCGCTCGCGCACCTGAACTTCGGCTGGCGCGACGTTCTCGACATTCTGATCGTGGCCGTCATCACTTACGGCCTGCTGCGCCTGATCCGCGGAACGCGCGCCGTCCAGATGGTGCTGGGACTCTTCGCGGTCTTCGCCGTCTACGCGGTGGCCGTCCTCCTGAAGCTCGCCGCCCTGACCACGGTGCTCAAGGCCCTCATCTTTTACGTGCCGTTCGCCATCATCGTGCTCTTCTCGCACGAGCTGCGGCGGGCCCTGGCCGCCTTCGGCCGCACGCCGTTTTTCTCGCTGTTCTCGGCCTTTCACGCCGAGGAGACGATCTCGGAGATCGTGCTGGCCATCACGTCCCTCTCCGCCCGCCGGGTGGGCGCCCTCGTCGTGCTCGAGCGGCGGGAGGGGCTCAAGACCTACATCGAGAACGGCTCGCCCATCGACGCGGCGATCTCCTACGAGCTTCTCGTGACGCTCTTCGCGCCGGGCACGCCGCTGCACGACGGCGCCGCGATCGTCACCGGCGACCGGATCGCCGCCGCCGCGTCGTTCCTTCCGCTTTCGCTCAAGGAGGGCCTCCCCAAGCGCTTCGGCACGCGCCACCGGGCGGCCATCGGAATCACCGAAGAGACCGACGCCCTGGCGATCCTGGTCTCCGAGGAGCGCGGCACGATCTCGCTCGCGCGGGGCGGCGAGCTCCAGGAAGATCTGGACGGCAAGGCGCTCCGGGACCTGCTCTTCCGCGAGTTCGCGGCACACCGATGAAAGACTAGAACTTTCGTGCAAATCACCCGCATTCTCTTCCGCAACCTCGGGACCAAGCTCCTGGCGCTCGGGATCGCCGTCGTCACGTGGTACATGCTCTCGGGCGACCGCCGCGAGCGCATCTCCGAGCGGAGCTACCGGATTCCGCTGTCGATCGTGAACGTTCCGCGAGGCACGATGATCGTCTCGCCCCTGCCCGACGCCATGGACGTGCGGCTGCGCGGACCCTTCACGCCGCTGCGCCAGCTCGAGCCCGCCAAGCTCGAGGCGGTCGTCGACCTCGCGGGGGCGGCTGCTGGCGAAAGGCGCTACCGTCTCGAAGCCGGAGACGTCAACGTCCCTCCCTCCGTCGAAGTCATCGCGATCTCGCCCGCGGAGCTGCGCATCGTGCTCGACACCCTCGCCGAAAAATACCTGCCGATCGTCGCGGATCTGACGGGAGAGCCGGCGGCCGGCTTCCGGATCGACGACGTCTCGATCGAGCCCCGGCAGGCCAAAATCCTCGGCCCGGCCAAGGTCGTATCCCGCATGGCGAGCGTGCGGACCGAGCCGGTCTCCGTCGAGGGCCGGAGCGCCTCCTTCTCCGCGACGACGACGCTGGCCTCCCAGGCTCCGGGCGTGCGCGTCCGGGAAGGCCAGGTCGTTTCGGTCCGGGTCCGCGTTCAGCCGGCGCCGCAACCCGCTCCCACGGCGGCCCGGCCGAAGCGAAAATAGGCGGCGACACGCATGAGGCTCTTCGGAACCGACGGACTGCGCGGCAAGGCGGGCGAGTTCCCGCTCGACTCGCCCTCGGTGCGCCTGCTCGGCAAGGAGCTCGCGCGCCGGCTCTCCAGCGCCCGCGGGACGCGCGTTGTCGTCGGGGGGGACACGCGCGAGTCGACGCCCCGGATCGTCGCGGACCTCGCCGAAGGGCTCTCGGAGGGTGGGTGCGGCGTCGCGCCGGCGGGCATCATCACGACACCGGGCGTGGCCGAGCTCGTCCTCGAGATCGGCGCGGCCTGCGGCGTGGCGGTGTCGGCGTCGCACAACCCGTACGAGGACAACGGCATCAAGATCTTCGGCCCGGACGGCCGCAAGTGGCCGGACGCGGAAGAGGAATACCTCGAGAAGAAGCTCGTCGACGCGAGCGCGCGGCCGGAGCCGACCACGACGCCACCGCCTCCGGATCCCGATCCCGGGCTGGCCGCGACGTACGTGTCCCGTTTGAAGGCCAGCGTACCCGAGAGCCTCGATGGCCTCCCGGTTCTGATCGACGCCGGAAACGGAGCCGCCTACCAGATCGGCCCGAAGGCCTTTCACCGCGCAGGCGCCCAGGTCGTCGCGATCCACGCCGCTCCGGACGGCCGCAACATCAACCACGGGTGCGGGGCGCTCCATCCCGAGGCGATGGCGCTGGCCACGCGCGAGACGGGCGTGGCCCTCGGCGTGGCATTCGACGGCGACGCCGACCGCTCCATCTTCGCCGACGAGACCGGGCGCGTCCTCGATGGCGACGACATCCTCTGGATCGTGGCGCGCGACTGGAAGGCCGGCGGGCAGCTGACGCGCGGCGGCGTCGTCGGAACGGTCATGTCCAACTACGGCCTCGAGGCCGCCCTAGCGCGCGAGGGGATCGCCTTTCACCGCGCGGCCGTCGGCGACCGCAACGTGGCCCGGCGCATGGACGAGACCGGCGCCGTGCTGGGAGGAGAAACGTCCGGCCACATCCTGCTCGCCCCCCTCTCCCCCGCCGGCGACGGGATCCTGACGGCGCTCCTGCTCTCGGCGATCGTCCGCCGGACCGGCAGCAAGCTCTCGGAGCTCGCCACGCTCGAGAAGATGCCGCAGACGCTCCGCAACATCCGCGTGGGCCGCCGCGTGCCGATCGACGAAGTCGCCGGCATCGCGCAGGCGGTACGCCAGGCGGAAGAGGCTCTGCGCGCGCGCGGGCGCGTCTTCCTTCGCTACTCCGGGACCGAGCCTCTGCTGCGGATCCTGGTCGAGGGCCCGGAGGCCGGCGAAGTCCACGCGATCGCCGACGCGCTCGAGGCGGCGGCCCGGGCGGAGCTCGTATGAGGGACGTCCGCGCCATCCTGTTCGACGCGGGCGGGACGCTGATCCACGTGGACGGCGAGCGTGTCTGCGGAGCGGCCGGAGTCGGCTTCGATGCCGCGTCCTTCCGCCACGCGGAAGCGACGGCGGTGGGGGCCGTCCGTGCCCTGGTCCTGGAGAAGCCGGAATCGCGCGATGCGGAGCGGCTTCCCCTCTACCTCGACACGATGCTCACGGCGCTGGGGCTCGCGGAGAAGGAGCGCCGCCGCGACGCCGCCCGGGCCGTTGCCGCCGAGCACCAGCGGGAGAACCTCTGGTCCAAGCGCGCGGAGGGCTCGGCCGAAACGCTCTCGGAGCTGCGCCGGCGCGGCTACCGGACCGGGGTCGTGTCCAACGCCGACGGGCGCGTGAGGGGTCTTCTCGAGACCGCGGGGCTCTCGCCGCACCTGGAGCTCATCGTGGACTCGGCGGAGGTGGGCTTCGAGAAGCCGGACGCCCGGATCTTCAGGGCCGCCACGGCCCGGCTCGGCCTCTCCCCCGAAGCATGCGCCTACGTCGGCGACATCTACGAGATCGATGTCGTCGGCGCGGCGGGCGCGGGCCTGCATCCCGTCCTGATCGGGGACGGCCCGGCCGCCGGCCCCGTCGTCCGGGTCCCGGACCTGCCTGCGCTGCTCCCCCTCTTCCCACCTTCGCATAGACTCTGACCCAACCGCCATCCCCCCGCGGTGCGCCCGGAAAGGAGGTCACGATGGCCAAGCGCACCGCACATCGCAGCGTCGCCGGCAAGAAGCTCTACGCGGTTCGGGATTCCGGGGGTCGCTTCAAGGACATCCAGACTTACGAGCGCGCCCATCGCGCGGACATCAAGAGGAAGAGCAAGGCGGAGGGCAAAGACGCCAAGAAAAAGTAGAACCGTCGGTCCGCCGCACGGAGGCGGAAGGAGGGGACTCCAATGGCCGGTTTTTCAGCCGTTCGAACTCTCACGGTGCACTGGTGGGTGGTTCTTCTGCGCGGCATCCTCGCAATCTTGCTCGGAATCATGGCCTACATCTGGCCGGGCTTGACGCTGGCGGCCCTCGTCCTGCTCTGGGGCGCCTATGCGCTGGTGGACGGGATCTTCGAAGTCGTCGCGGGCGTACGCGGCAAGTGGTGGGGCCTGGTGTTCCTCGGACTGCTCGGCATCGCCGCCGGCGTCGTCACGTTTCTCTGGCCCGGGATCACCGCGCTCGTTCTCCTCTGGATGATCGCGATCTGGGCGATCGTCGTGGGCGTCCTGCAGATCGCGGCGGCGATCCGCCTGCGCAAGGAGGTTCAGGGCGAGTGGCTCTGGATCCTGTCCGGAGGCCTCATGGTCCTGTTGGGCGTGTTGCTGATCCTGCGCCCGGGCGTGGGAGCCCTGTCGGTGCTCTGGATGATCGGCGCCTTCGCGATCCTGTGGGGGGTGCTGCTCTGCATCCTGGCCTTCAAGCTCAAAGGCATGAAGGCGCAGATCGCGGTGGCTGTCGCGGGGGCGTAGCTGGGCGGAGCGTAGGGGAGGCCCTGGCGGCCACCCGGTCGGCGGGGCGGGGACAAGCCCCGCCCCTACGTCTTCCTCTAACCGTACCGCTCGACGTCCGGCGGAATCTCTCCGATGATATTGGGCTCGGTAAAGACGATCGCGGTCCCCGCGATCGGCACGTAGACGGTGTGGTTTCCGGCGGCCATGTCCACGCGGCACTCGTAGTAGCCGTGCGGGGAGATCGCCATCAGGGTCGCCGGCTTGTTCTTGAACTCGAGCATCGGGCAGAACAGGATGACTTTGGCGGGCATCGTCGAATCACTCCTTCTCGAGAGCCTCGAGCATCTCCTCCCAGCCGAGGGTCTTGACCTTGAGCGCCTTCGCTTTTTCGAGCTTCGATCCCGCTGATTCTCCCACGACCACGAAGTCCGTCTTCTTCGAGACCGCGCTCGAGATTTTGGCCCCCGCCGCCTCGAGGCGGGCCGCCGCCTCCTCGCGCGAGATCCCGGGCAGCGTTCCCGTCAGGACGACCGTCTTGCCGGAGAGAGCGCCCGAGGCCCGGGCGCGGGCGGCGTCGAAACGCACACCCCGCTGCCTCAGCTGCTCTACGAGCGCACGGTGGCGCGGATGCGAGAACCACGCGTGAACGGCCGCCGCGGTGTTGGGCCCGACCTCCGCAGCCGCCTGCAGCTCGTCCTCCTCGGCCGCGGCGAGCGCGTCGAGCGATCCGAAGTGCGCGGCCAGTGTCTTCGCCGCCTTCTCCCCGACGTGCCGGATCCCGAGCGCGAAGAGCAGGCGGGAGAAGTCGTTGCCTTTGCTCTTCTCGATCTGCGCGAGGAGGTTGCCCGCGGACTTCTCGCCCCAGCGCTCGAGCTCCTCGAGGCCTTCCGCCTTCAGATCGTAGATCGAGGCCACGTCGGAGAGAAGACCCGCCTTCACGAGCTGGTCGATGAGCTTTTCGCCCAGCCCTTCGATGTCCATCGCCCGCCGGCCGCAGAAGTGCCGGAGCGCCTCCCGCACGACCGCGGGGCAGGCGGGGTTGACGCAGCGGGTCGCGACTTCGCCCTCCTCGCGCACGACCAGGTCGCCGCAAACCGGGCATCTCTCCGGCATCGTGAACGGGACGGCGCCCCCGGGGCGCTTCTCCAGGATCACCCGCACCACCTTCGGGATCACGTCGCCGCCCTTTTCGACGACGACCGTGTCGCCGACGCGCACGTCTTTGCGAGACAGGTCCTCGTAGTTGTGGAGGGTCGCGCGCTTGACCGTCGTGCCCCCCAGCGAGACGGGGTCGAAGAAGGCCACGGGCGTCAGCGTCCCCGTGCGGCCAACGTTGACGCCGATCTCCCGCACCACCGTCGTCGCCTCCTCCGCCGGGAACTTGTAGGCGAGCGCCCAGCGCGGCGACTTCGCCGTCGCGCCGAGCTCGCGCTGAAGGATCCGGTCGTCGACTTTGATGACGACGCCGTCGGTCTCGAAGCCCAATCCGTGGCGCTTCTCCTGCCACTCGTCCACGAACCGGCGGACCTCCCCGAAATCCGCGCAGCGCCGCCGGTGCGGGCTGACCGGAAAACCGAGCGCCACGAGCCGTTCGAGCGTCTCCGACTGACTGGCCGGCATCGGCGACGCCTCCACGATCCCGTACAGCCACGCGCCCAGGCGCCGGCGTGCCGTCACCCGAGAGTCGAGCAGGCGCATCGTGCCCGCCGCGGCGTTCCGGGGATTGGCGAAGAGCGGCTCCCCCTCGGCCTCACGCTCGGCGTTGACGCGCTCGAACGCCGTCTTCGAGTAGTAGACCTCGCCGCGGAGCTCGAGCGGCGTCGTTTCGGCGATCGTCAGCGGCACGGTGCGGATCGTGCGCACGTTCGCGGTGACGTCGTCCCCGCGGGTGCCGTCGCCGCGCGTGGCCCCCCGCACCAAACGCCCGCCCTCGTAACGAAGCGAGATCGAGAGGCCGTCGATCTTGAGCTCGGCCACGAAGCCGCGAGGTTCCTCGCCCAGCACGCGCGCGGCGCGGGCGAGCCACGCCTCGGCCTCCTCCCAGGAATAGGCGTTCTCGAGAGAGAGCATCGGCTGCGCATGCTCGACGGTCTGAAAGCCCTCGGCGGGCTCTCCGCCGACGCGCAGCGAGGGAGAGTCGGGGCTCGCGAGCTCGGGGTGGAGCGCCTCGAGCTCGGCGAGCTCTCGCATCAGCCGGTCGAACTCGGCGTCGGTGATCTCGGGCCGGTTCTCGACGTGGTACAGGCGCTCGTGGCGGCGAATTTCTTCGCGAAGCGCCTCCACGCGGCGGCGCGCCTCCCGGGCGCCTTCCTCGGCCGTGCTCGTCACCGCGCCATGCTACAGTCCCTGCGATGCCTCCGGCAAAAGTGCGAGCCCTCGCCCTCGCGCTCCTCGGAGCGGCATCCCCGGCGCTTTTCGGACAGAGCTTCCCGCCTCCCGTCGCCTCGTACCAGATCTCCTGCCGCCTCGACACCGAGAAGAAAACCGTCGAGGGCACGGAGCTGCTGACGTGGAAGAACACGACGTCGCTTCCGGCTTCGACGCTGCGGTTTCACCTCTACCTGAACGCCTTCCGGAACACGCTCTCGACTTTCTGGAAGGAGTCGGGCGGGGAGAGCCGCGACGGAAAGCTTCCGGCCTCGTGGGCATCCATCGAAGTCCTGCGGATGACGGCGGCCGACGGCGCGGACCTCCTGCTCTCCCTCAAGTACGTCTCCCCCGACGACGGCAACACCCAGGACCGAACCGTCGCCGAGGTCCTCCTCCCGAAGAGCGTCCTGCCGGGCGAGACGATCTCCGTGGCCATCGACTTTCTCTCCCGCCTGCCCCGCGTATCCGTCCGCACCGGGTACGAGGACGACTTTTTCTTCGTCGCGCAGTGGTTCCCCAAGATCGGCGTCTTGGAGGAGAAGGGCTGGAACTGCCACCAGTACCACGCCACCAGCGAGTACTTCGCCGACTTCGGCAGCTACGATGTCTCGATCGACGTGCCTTCCCGTTTCAAGGGCAAGGTCGGGGCCACCGGCCGCCTCGTCGAGGAACGCGAGACCTCGTCGGGCCGCATCCTCTACCGCTTCCAGCAGGACGGCGTCCACGATTTCGCCTGGACGGCGGACCCCGGCTACCTCGTGCTCGAGGACGTCTTCCGCGAGCCCGGCGTCGGCGACGCCAAACTCCTGCTCCTCCTTCAGCCCGAGCACGCCGCGCAGGCCGGGCGGCACTTTCGGGCCGCCAAGGCGGCGCTCTCGGGCTACGGGCGGATCCTGGGGCCCTATCCCTACCCGACGCTGACGATCGTGGACCCGCCTTGGGGCGCCCACGGCGCCGGAGGGATGGAGTACCCGACGCTCATCACCGCTGGCACCTCCTGGAGCGCGCCGGCGAAGGTGCTCCGGCCCGAGGGAGTGACGGTCCACGAGACCGGCCACCAGTTCTTCTACGGCCTGATCGCGTCCAACGAGTTCGAGGAAGCCTGGCTCGACGAGGGCTTCAACACGTACATGACCGACCGCGTGCTCGCCGCCGCGTACGGCCCCGACCACGTTTCCCTGTCGGTTTTCGGCCTCCATTTCCCGCTCGGCATCGACATCCACTACCCGCTGGACGCCAATCGCCGCTACTTCGAGGTCGCCGACTCGGACGTCCTGGCCTCGAAGAGCTGGGGGTTCCGCGACCGCAAGTCCTACGGCAGCCACGTCTACTCCAAGACGGCGCTGACGCTCGCGACTCTCGAGCGCGTGATTGGCACGCCGGCGATGGACCGGGCGCTGCGCCTCTATGCCGAGCGCTGGCGGTTCCGCCACCCGACCACGAGAGACTTCATCCAGGCGGTCGACGACTCGACGGGGCGGGACTGGGGCTGGTTCTTCGATCGCACGTTCTTCTCCTCGGGGGTGGTCGACTACGCGGTCGCCGAGGCCGAGAGCCGGCCCGCGGAGCCGCCCCGCGGGCTCTTCGAGAAGGAGGGCAAGCTCGTCTCGGGTCCGCCGGCCGCCCTCGCGAACCCGCGCGGATACGCCAGCGTCGCGACGATCGTGCGGCGCGGCGACGTGGCGATGCCGGTGGATGTTCTGCTGCGCTTCGAGAACGGCAGCACGTACCGGTCGCGCTGGGACGGGCAAGCGCGCTGGAAACGGTTCCGGGTCGCCTCGGGGCCCCGCCTGCTCGAGGCCGTCGTGGACCCGGACGAGCAGGTGCTCCTCGACGCCGACCGCACGAACAACGGACGGCGCACCCAGGACGATCCGCGCGCGGCCACGCGCTGGACCTCGCGCGCGGTCTTCTGGGTGCAGAACCTCATCGACTTCATGACGGTGGCCTGGTGAGCCGCGGAGGTCCCGGCGCCGTCGCTTGCTTTCTGCGCGGCCTGCGTCTGTCCCTCTCGAAGCCCTATCTGGCCATCGCTCTGTGGCTGATCCAGCTCCTCCTGGCCGCGACCCTCATCCTGCCGATCTCGAACACCCTCCACGGGCTCCTGGACCGCTCCCCTGCGGCGGACAAGATGGTCGCGAACCCGGACTACGGCTGGTGGGAGACGGTACGGCGCGTGCACCCTGACGTGCTCGGCAACTTCCCCGAGATCGCGAAGGGGCTTCTGACCCCCGAAGGCATCAAGTGGTCCGAGCTGCCCGGCATGCGGGGCGTCGGGGCGACCGCTTTCTCGCTGGCTCTGTTGGCGATCGTGGTCCACGCTTTCGGGCTCGGCGGCATGCTCGGGGCGCTGCGGGAGCCCTCGAGCTCGCTCGTCACGTTCGGCCGCGAAGGGATGCGGCGCATGCCGGCCTTCCTGCTCTTCACGTTCGCCGCCTTCGGAGCCGCGTTCGCGGCGTACGAGTGGATCTACGTCGGTTCGGGAGAAAGACTGGCGAACCGCGTCAAGGAGCTCCACACCGAGCCGGCCGCACTCGCCGTGACCGGCCTGCGCCTGCTGGCGCTGGCGGTGGCGCTGGCCGTCATCAAGCTCCTCGCCGACGCGATCCGCGCCGTGTGGGTCGCGCGGCCGGATCTGCCCCCGGTGTCCCGCTTCGTCTTCGGCATCGGCGGGGCCGTGGCGCGGCCGATCCGCCTCCTCGGAGTCTTCGGCCTGTACGCGGCGGTGACCGCCGCGCTCTATCTGGTCTGGCTGGTGCTCGACCCCTCTGCCGGCGGTGAGGCCCGCTTCGCGCTGGTCCCACTGATCCTCGCGCAGCAGGTCTTCGTCTTCGTGCGCCTGCTGATCAAGGTGGGCTACTACGCGGGGATCTCCGAGGCGCTGACGCGCACGCGATCTCCGGAGTACTCGTACGTGCCGGGGGACCCGGGGGTCCCCCGTACCCCCGGCGGCGGCGTGGCCGGAGACGCGAACGCGAACGCCTCAGCGGCGCCCGTCGCGAACGAAGCCCCGCTCGACCGGCTGTAGGGCGGAGTCGAATCGGGCGCGGTAGACGAAGGGCTGCCGGCGCAGCCCCTCCCTTCCTCCCCGCTCCCAGGGACCCGCGAACCACGGGAGAAAGCGCAAGTCCTGCACGATGACTTCGGCCCCCCCGTCCGCGTTCGGATAGACGGTCTCCATCGGAAAGCGCGCGAAGCCGAGGTAGATCTTCCAGTCCGGCAAAGCGCGCGCCGCGGTCAGGAACCGCGACGGCTCGGTGGCCGGGTAGATCACGATCTTCGCGTCCTTCGGCGGCGGGTAGGAGTCCGACAGGCTCTGCAGCACCTCAGAGAGCCGGCGCGGGGGGCGCGCGTCCGCCGCGCCCCGGGCGAAGGGGCCGATGTCGAAGAAGGCGTAGTGGAGCGCGTCGCCATGGTCCGAGAGTCCGAGCCAGCGGAATGGCGAGAGGAACTGCGGCACGACGGCGACCCTCGCTCCGATCGGCGGGTTGTCCATCCGCTTCCAGGCCGCGAGCGCCCGCGCGTGAAGCACGGCGCACGCCCCGACGTAGACCGCCAGGGCGACGCCGCCGCCGATCGCGATCGCTCGCGAGCGCCGCCGGAACACGAGGCCCAGGATCAGGGCCACCAGCGGGATGCCGGTGAAGATGGGATCCAGGATGAAGACCCAGTCGAGCGAGTAGCGCGTCCGCGAGAGCGGGGTCCAGAACATCGTGCCGAAGGACGTGATCCAGTCGAAGAGAATGTGCGACGCGACGCCGATCGCGGCGAAGAGCCACAGCGTCGTCAGGCGCGCCTTCCCGGCGAAGAGCTTCGTCACGAGCGCGATCGCGAGCGACAGAAACGGCAGCACCAGGAACGAGTGCGTCCAGCTCCGGTGGTCCCTGAGATACTCGAGGCGGGTCGAGAAGAACAGGAAGTCCAGGTCGGGCACCATCGCGGCGAGCGCGCCGACGAGCATCGCGAGGCGCGCGTCCGGCCGGTCCGAGGCCGAGCGGGCCAGCACCGAGCCCGAGATTGCGTGCGTGATCGTGTCCATGCGGGGCCGGATGATACATTCGGCGAGAGGGTCGACGCGGGATGACGGAACAGGCTCTCCGAGGCAAAGTCGTTCTCCTGACCGGCGGATCGTCGGGCCTGGGCCGCGCGTTCGCGCTCGCGCTGGGCCGGGCCGGCGCCAGGATCTTTCTGGTCGCCCGCCGCGAGGAAAAGCTCAAAGAGGTCGCTCGCGAAATCGCCGCGGAGGGCGGCGAGGCTGCGTATCACGTGTGCGATGTGCGCGTCGTGCCGGCGCTCTACGATCTCGTGGACGTGGTCCTGGCCCGCTACCGCCGTCTGGACGTCCTCATCAACAACGCGGGGCTGGGCTATCGGGCGCCGCTCCTCGAGGCCAAACGGTCGGAGATCGCCGAGATGATCGAGACGGACCTGGCCGCCGCGATCTACTTGTCGCAGGCCAGCCTGCACGCCCTCCTGCGGAGCTCCCCCTCCGACATCGTCAACATCTCTTCGATCGCGGGCCTCGAGGGGTTCGCCGAGGGAACGGTGTACTGCGCCGCGAAAGCGGGGCTCGTCGGATTCTCTCGGGCTCTCGCCGCGGAGCTCAAGCCGGCCAACATCCGCGTCACCGCCATCTGCCCCGGCTCGGTCGACACGGGGTTCTTCGAACACTACCGCCCGACCGTGGATCGGCCTCTGATGCTGTCGACCGACGACGTGGTGCGGGCCCTGATGTACGTCTTGACCTCGCCGCCGAACGTCGTGCACGGGGAGGTCGTCCTGCGGCCCCGCGTGGTCTGACCGCTGGCGCCTGTCTCCGGCCTTCTATAATCCTCCCCGTGCCCTCCATCCTCCTCGTCGACGACACCGGCCTTTTTCGAGGCGCTGCCGAGAAGGTCGTGCGACGCACGGGGTGCGAGACGCTGTTCGCCTCCGGGGGCACGGAGGCGCTGGACCTGGCGCGGCGCGAGCGGCCGTCCATGATCGTCGTCAGCGCCGGCATGAAGGGAATGACCGGCGTGGATCTGTGCCGGGTGCTCAAGGCCGATCCCGCCTTCGCCCGGACGCCGATCGTCCTGCTGGCCCAGGCGGGCGCCGAGGGCGCGGCCGCGAAGGCGGGCGCCGACGCAACGCTGTCGCTGCCGCTG
>JBASRI010000168.1:0-4877 GCA_049273755.1 Thermoanaerobaculia bacterium | reverse complement strand
CGGCGTCGGAGCCTTTCTTGCTCTGGCGGGGCGCGCCCGGGCCCTGCGACTCGTCGAAGCGCAGCCCCAGGATCCCAAAGGGCGGGCCGGGCTCGAGTCGGAGGACGATCTCGATCCAGCCGCCACTCTTTTTCGAGCGCGCGAGGAACGAGATTTCGGAGCCCTCGCCCCGGAGGGCGCTGTGAAACTCCAGAGGTCCGGTCTCCTGCGCCATGCCGGAGAGCCGTTGGACGCGCTGCTCGACGGGCGCCTCTTTGAGGGCGGCCGCGGCGAAGTTGCCGGAAACGAAGGCGCGGATGGCCTCCGGAGTCCCGGACTCGAAGGCCGAGATCAGCGCCTTCATCCGGCGGCCCTGAGGCGTGTCCGGAGGGCCGGGGCCGTCGGCCCGAAGGGCCGACGCGAGCGAAAGAAGAAGGGCGAGAGCGGACGCGCAGCGGAGTCTCATGCCTCCTATCTACGCGCCCGCCTTCACGAGGTTACGGCGGGCAGGGCCCGCCTTCACGAGGTTACGGCGGGCAGGGCCCGCTTCCCCGAGGTTACGGCGGGCAGGGCCCGCTTCCCCGAGGTTACGGTCGCCACCCGTCCTAGGCCTTCAGCTTCGTCAGGGCCCCGGTGATCCGCTTCTTCTGGACCGGATCCGTCGTCATCGACATGGCCTTGTTGTAGTTGTCGATGGCGGCCTTCGTGTCGCCCTTGGCGGCCAGCGCCTCGGCCAGGCTGTCGTACGTGTTCCAGGAGTTGGGGTAGTCCTTGACGTTCTTGCGGAAGATCGCGATCGCCTCGTCGGTCTTCTTCTGCCCGAGGAGCTGGTAGCCGTAGTTGTTGATGTCGGCCTCGGTGGCGATCTTCATCGCCCGGGCGCGCAGATCCTCGGCGGCCTTCGTGTCGCCCTTCTTCTCCAGGATCGCGGCCTTCGTCCGCAGGTTCGCGAAGCTCTGCTGCGTCGTGACCGACTGGTCCGCCCACTTCAGCGCCTGGTCGAGGTCGGCGTCGTGCTGGAGTGCCCACTGCGCGGCCTGGTTCCAGGCCTGCCAGCCGAAGCGCGGCAACCCGCGGAGCTGCTTCTTGAGGCTGTCCATGACGACGGCCTTCGTGTCGACCGTGATCGGAAATCCGACCTGCAGCTTTTCCCACTGCAGCACCGCGTCGACGGAGTTCTCGGTCGGGTTCTCGAAGCGGTACTCCAGACGCTCCTCGAAATCGGCGGGCCGGGGCTGGACGGGGAAACGGACCGCGTCCTCCTTTTCGTCGTAGCTGAAGCTGCCCCAGGCCGAGGCCGTGTTCGAGAGCATGACGGACCAGTCCTTCTCGCCCGGAAGCATGTGAAGACCGTAGGTCCCCGCCGGCAGCGTCTTGCCGCCCACGGTGACCGGGGTCGAGAACTGGATCGTGGTGTTCTGGTTGGCGCCGGCCCGCCAGACCTGGTCGTAAGGGACTAGCTCTCCCCAGATCTTGCGTTTGTTGACGCCTGGCCGGTGGTACTGGATCGTGATGTCCGTCAGTCCCACCCGTTGGCTGATGGAGGCCGCGGGGCTGGCGTCGGGCACGTCGAGAGGGGGAAGCTGGGCGGTCGCCGCTCCCGCGAGCAGCAGTCCGGCCAGGGAGAGCAAGACGGGGTACCGCTTCATACGAGCCTCCTTCGGAATGGAATCCTGGAGGTCCTTACGGCGAACCCGGCCTCGGGTTTATCGGAGAATTCTGGAGATTAGGCGGCGCTGGCGCCGGGCTCGGCGTGGTCGGAGTCGGGCGGGCGCTTGAGCTTGAGACCGCCGCTGTTCCTCAGAGCGCAGAACAGCAGGTCGGCGCGGCGGCGCACGCCGTGCTTGACGAGCAGATTGGAGACGTGGAACTTGGCCGTGCGCTCGGACATGTGGAGGCGCCGCGCGATCTCCTTGTTCGAGAGGTTGTCGAGCACGGCCTCCAGCACCTGCCGCTCCCGGCGGGTCAGACCCTCGAAGCCCGTGGCGTAGACCCGGAGCGGTACGGTGCAGAGCGCCGAGTCCACGAACCGGGACAGCAGCGCGCGGCCCACCCAGAGGCCCCCGTCGCCCACGGTCTGCAACGCCTGAGGCAAGGTCCGCGCGGATTCCTCGTACGTGATCAGCCCCTTGGCCCCCAGGCGCAGCAGGGCGAAGGCCGTCTGGTCGTCGAAGCGCTCCGCCAGCAGGAGAACCCGGGCCGAGGGCTGCCGGGCGTGAATCCCGGTCACGACGGCTTCGGTCGCCGGAAACTGGGGGTGGGCCTCCACCACGTGGACCGCGGCCCGGGGAACCGAGAGGTTCTCGAAATCGGGTATGCGGTTCGCCTCGAGGCGCCGGGCGATCAGGCGGAACCCGTTATCCGAGATCAGCCGCTCGAACTCCGGGAGGACCAGCGGATGGCACCAATAGAGACCGACCGTGGAAAGACGCTGGGAAGCCACCGCTTTGGAGGGTAACGGATTTTCCGCGCCGGGGGCAACCCCTTATTTTAGGGAACTGACCCCGGGTCAGATTGGCCTGTTCGCACGCGCGCGCGCGCGCTCGGAGAGCGCCCCGGCGCCGGCGTACACGGGGTGACACCAGTGGCGGTACTCGGGCGCGAGGCCGCGTACGACGTCGAAATACAGGGCGCGCAGCGCCGTCACGACGGGTCCCATCCTCCCGGATCCCACCGGGCGGTGGTCGACGCGCGTCACCGCGGCGATCTGGACGCCGGTGCCGCAGAAGAACGCCTCGTCGGCGAGCGTGATCTCGGAGCGGTCGATCGAGCGCTCGACGGCGAGGACGCCGAGGCGGTCGCGCAGCAGCTCGAGCAGCGTGCGCCGCGTGATGCCTTCGAGCACGTTGTCGGTCACCGGCGGAGTGACGACAGCGCCGTTCTTGACGAGGAAGAAGTTCTCCGCCGATCCTTCGGCGACGTGGCCGTCCTGGTTGAGGACGATGGCCTCGTCGAAGCCGGCGCGCTGCGCGTCGGTCTTGGCGAAGGCGGAGTTGACATAGGAGCCGGTGATCTTTCCGCGCGGGGGGATCATGTTGTCGTCCACGCGGCGCCACGAGGACACGGTGGCGTGCACGGCCTCCTCGTTCTCGAGGTAGCGGCCGTAGGGCATCGCGACGATCGAGACCTCCGGCGTCAGGTTGTGGAGCCGGACGCCGATCGACTCGTCGGCGTAGAACGCCAGCGGGCGCGCGTAGCAGTCTTCGCGATAGAGCTCGGCGCGCAGGAGACCCGTCAGCGCGTCGGTCAGATCCTCGGGAGCGTAGGGCAGCGTCATGTCGAGCAGGCGCGCGGACTCGAGGAAGCGGCGGAAGTGGTCCTGCGGCCGGAAGACGAAGAGCTCGGCTTCGGCCGCGTTCCAGTACGCGCGAATGCCGGCGAAAACGCCGGTGCCGTAGTTCAGGGCGTGCGTCAGGACGCCGACGCGCGCTTCGGCGTAGGGGACGATCGAGCCGCGGAAGAAGGCGTGGCGGGGAAGGGCCATGGCGAACCTCCTGGCGGAACCCGAAACCGGCATCAGTCCACTTTTCAAGTCCATCTCGGGTGTATGCTCCCAGTGGGCACCAACATGGACCGGGCACGTTCGCAAATCAATAGCCACCTGCCAGGGAAGTGGACTGGGCCGCTCGGTCTCGCATGACGCCGCAGGCCTTCGTCGGGACACTGGGACGCTGGACCGAAGGGACCGGCCCCGTCTATCGGCGCCTGGCCGGGGCGATCCGGGCGGCCGTCGAGCGGGGCGAGATCCGGCCGGGCGAACGGCTTCCCTCGGAGCGCCTGCTCGCCGACAAGCTCGCTGTCTCCCGGACGACGGTCGTCTCGGCGTACGAGGCGCTCCGCCGGGACCGGTGGATCGAGAGCCGGCAGGGCAGCGGCACCCGCGTGCGCGGCGCGACCTCGCGGCCCCCGGCGCTGCTGTTGCGCGAGGATCCCTCGGGCTCTTTCCGCCGGCACCCCGTGTGGCGCAGCTTCATGGAGAGCCCGGGCGGGACGATCGAGTTTCTCGGCGCGCACCTGCCCGCGCCCGACATCCTGGCGCGCGAAGCCGCCCGGATCGAGGAGAAGGCGCTCCGCGAGCTTTCCCGCGGCCCGGGCTATCTCCCAATGGGCCTGCCCGCGCTGCGGCAGGCGATTGCGCGTCACCTGAGCGAGTCCGGCCTCGAAACGACGGAGGACCAGGTGCTCGTGACGCACGGCGCGCAGCAGGCGATCGGCCTCGCGGGCGCGTTGCTCGTCGAGCGCGGTGAGGCCGTGGTCGTCGAGGATCCCACCTACCTGGGCTCGATCGACATCTTCGCGGGGCGGGGAGCGCGGCTGGTCACGGTGCCGGTCGGGGGCGACGCGGCGTGGATCGCGAAGCTGAAGGACACCGTGACGCGCGCGGGGCCGCGGCTGGTCTACCTGATGCCGACGTTTCAGAATCCCACCGGTGCCGTGATGCCGGAGGCGTGCCGCCGCGCGGTCGCCCGGCTGTCGCGGGAGCTGCAGCTTCCGATCGTCGAGGACAACACGCTCGCGGATCTCTCGCTCGGGGCCAAGCCTCCGGCGCCGATCGCCGCCTTCGAGCCCGCGGCCCCGGTGCTGACCGTGGGGTCTCTGTCGAAGCTCTTCTGGGGAGGGCTGCGTATCGGCTGGATCCGGGCCTCCGAAGAGATCCTTCTCCGCATGACGCGGCTCAAGATCATGGCCGACCTGGGCGGTTCCCTGATCGGGCAGCTCGTGGCCGTGCGCCTGCTCGCCGAAGCGGAGCGCGTCCGCGCGGTGCGGCGCCGGGAGGTGCGGGAGCGGCTCGATCGCCTGACCAGGCTCCTCTCACGCCACCTGCCGGACTGGACGTGGTCGCCGCCCGCCGGCGGGCTCTCGCTCTGGGTGAAGCTGCCGCGGGGCGACGCGAGCAC
>JBASRI010000156.1:0-1970 GCA_049273755.1 Thermoanaerobaculia bacterium | reverse complement strand
GGAAGATCCCGAGCGGCGGCCCTCAGTACGCGTTCCGGTGGCGCAGACCGTGCCGCAAGGTCATCCACAGGATCTTGATGTCGAGGGAAAGCGACCAGTTCTCGATGTAGTAGAGGTCGTACTCGATGCGCTTGGAGAGACTCGTGTTGCCGCGCCAGCCGTGGACCTGCGCCCAGCCGGTGATCCCGGCGCGGACGCGATGCCGCAGCATGTACTGGGGGAACTTCTCCTTGAACTCGCGCACGAACTCGGGGCGCTCGGGCCTCGGGCCCACGAGCGACATCTCTCCGCGGAGCACGTTCCAGAGCTGCGGCAGCTCGTCGAGGCTCCACGTGCGCAGGAACGTGCCCAGGCGCGTGCGGCGCGGGTCTTCGGAGATCGCCCACGTCGGGCCCGACTCTTCCTCGGCGGAGACGACCATCGAGCGGAACTTCACGATGTCGAACGGCCGGCCGTCCAGCCCCATGCGCCGCTGCCGGTAGAGAACGGGGCCGCCGTCCGCGAGCCGGATCGCGGCCGCGATGGCCGCCAGCACCGGGGAGAGCAGGGCGAGGGCTCCGGCCGAGATGCCGAGGTCGAGCGTGCGCTTGACGAGGCTCATCCAGCCCGTCAGCGGGACCTGCGTGAGGTGGACGACGGGCAGGCCGTCGAGGTCCTCGACTCCAGCGCGGAAGGTGATGTGCTGGAGCAGGTCGGGCACGACGCGCACGTCGGCGACGGTGCGCCCGACGTCCTTCAGCACGTCGAGCATCGTGCGGTGCGCCTCGAGGGGGAGCGCCAGGAACACCGTGTCCACGCCGCGCTCCTCGACGATCCGGGCGGCGTCGGCGGTCGTTCCCAGCACGGAGACGCCCTGGTGCCGGAGGGATCCCTTCTCGGGAGCGTCGTCCACGAAACCGACCGCCCGCATGCCGGCCTCGGGATGCTCGAGGAACTTGTCCACGACCGCGCGCCCCAGCCTCCCGGCGCCGACGACGAGCACGTGCCGCACGCCGACGCCGTGGCGCCAGGCTTCCTCCAGGTAACGGCGGATCGCGGTGCGCCCCGCGAAGACGAAGAGCACGTCGAGCGCGAGGAAGAAGAAGAGCACGAGCCGCGAGTAGGAGAAGCCGCGGTAGAGGGTCGCCAGCCCCGCCAGGAGCAGCGTCGCCAGGCCGGTGGCCACCAGCACCGAGAGCCCCTCCTCCACGCGCGAGCGGTTGCGCCGCACCTGGTAGAGCCCGTAGAAGTAGTAGACGATGGGCCAGAGGACGGCGATCAGGGGGAGCAGCCGGTAGTACGAGGCGGCGTCCGGAACGCCCTTGGTGACCGGGACGATCTCCGCGCGGAAGCGGAGGAAGTAGGCGACCACGAGCGCCAGGAACGTCGCCGCCACGTCCGAGACGGCAAGCAGCGCCGCGATGCGTCGCGAAGATTTTCGGATCACCGCAGAAGCTCTCCCAGCGCCGTCTGAAATTCCTCGGCGAAGCGCTCCCGGCGAAACGGAAGGGCCGAGGCCCGAAGCTGAGTGTAATCGAACTTGCGGGAGCCGGCCCGGGTCACCGCCCCGGCGAGCGCCTCGGCGTCCTCGCCCCCGTACAGAACGCCGTTCTCCCCGTCGCGCACGACGTCGCGCGCGCCTCCCCGGTCCAGCGCCACGACCGGCGTCCCGCAGGCGAGCGCTTCGACGGCGGAGATGCCGAAGTCCTCCTCTCCCGGCTGGACGTAGAACGCGCAGGTCCGGTACAGCTCGCGAAGCTCCTCGGCCGAGAGTCCCGACAGGAAGGTTACGGAGGGGGAGGCCCGGGCGCGGAGGCGCGCCTCCTCGGGGCCGGCCCCGACCAGGACGAGGCGGCGCCCGAGGGCGCGCGCGGCCTCGATCGCGACGTCGTAGCGCTTGTACGGGACCAGCGCTCCCACGGCGAGGAGGAAGTCCCCGCGCGGCCCGTCTCCCGGACAAAAGAGGTCCACGTCCACCGGCGGATGACACA
>JBASRI010000154.1:0-1681 GCA_049273755.1 Thermoanaerobaculia bacterium | reverse complement strand
GTGCCCGCGGACGTGCCGCCGGGCAGCAAGGTCAAGTAGGTTGCTGGCCGATTCCCACTGCCACCTGCAGATGGGGAAAGGCGAGGCCGCGCCGGCGCTCGTGGCCCGGGCGCGCGCCGCAGGGGTCACGCGTTTTCTCGTCCCCGGAACCACCCTCGCCGACTCCGAGGAGGCCGCGGCTCTGGCCGATCCGGAGGCTGGCGTCTTCGCCGCCGTGGGTGTTCACCCGCACGAGGCCAAAGACTTCGATCCCGCCCGCGACGGCCCGGCGCTCGAGGCGCTCGCGCGGCGGCCGGGCGTCGTCGCGATCGGCGAGGTCGGCCTCGACTTCCACTACGAGCACTCGTCCAGGCAGAAGCAGCTCGAAGTCCTGAAATGGATGGTCGACTGCGCGCGGCGGCTCGGCCTGCCGCTGATCCTCCACAACCGCCAGAGCGGCGAGGAGATGATGGCCCTGCTCTCTCGCGCGGGCGCCCATGAGCGGGCGGGCGTCTTCCACTCGTTCACCGAGGACGCGGAGTATGGACAGCGAGCCCTCGCCCTCGGCTACCTCGTCTCGTTTTCGGGCATGCTCACGTTCCGCGCGGCCGAGAACATTCGTGCCGCCGCGGCGGGACTGCCCCTCGAGGCCATGCTCGTCGAGACGGACACACCGTACCTCGCGCCGGTCCCGCACCGCGGAAAGCCCTCCGAGCCCGCATTCGTCGTCGAAACCGCGAAGAGGCTGGCCGAGATCAAGGGCGTGGGCCTCGAGGAGGTCGCCGCGGTGACCACCGCCAACTTCGACCGGCTGTTTCGCCCGCCGGACTCGGCGTAGCCGTGTCTTCTCGCCGCATCTCCGATCGGGAGTTCGAGTCCTACGTCGAGGAGGCGCTCGCGTCGGTCCCGGCCGCCTTCCGGAAGTACCTCGAGAACGCCGTCGTGGCCGTCGAGGAAGAGCCCACGGACGACGACTACGAGGAGACGGACACGCCCGACGAGGAGGAGCTCTTCGGCATCTTCCGCGGCCTCGGTTACTTCGAGAGGGAGCGCGCCGTGACGAACCTCCCGGCCCAGATCGCCATCTTTCGCGGGCCGATCCTGCGCTGCTGCGAGACCCGGGGCGAGGCGGTCCGCGAGATCCGCGACACGGTCGTGCACGAGATCGGCCACATGCTGGGCCTGGCGGACGACGAGATGCCGTACTGATGAGATTCACGCGCCACGAGCGGCCGTATAGTCGGATGCGAACGATAGGAGAAAACATGCTTCGCGGCCACCCGAGAGCCTGGATTTTGGCCGTCGTCGCCGCGGCAACGGGCTTCTTCGCCACGGCCTTCGCGGCGGCTGCCGCCGAGCCGGCGCCGACCCCGCTCGCGGTGGCGCGGCAGGAGGCCGAGTCGAACGTCAAGACGCCGGCCGGCCGGACCTACGAGGGCGTCGTCATCGGCCGCGTGGACGACTGGCTCCGGCCGGCGGTCGCGCGCTGCATCAAGGACCTGCCGGCGGAAGAGCTGATCTCCTTCGACGTCTTCGTGCGCGTGGGCGGAGGGGGGAAGGCCGAGGAGGCTCTCTTCTCTCCAGACACGGCGGTGGCGCGGTGCGTGGCACCGGAGTTCCGCTCCGCGAAGTACCCCTCGCCTCCGATGCCGTCCTGGTGGGTGAAGGTCGAGGTCCGGATCAAGCCGTGAGCGCGGCGTTT
>JBASRI010000148.1:0-6214 GCA_049273755.1 Thermoanaerobaculia bacterium | reverse complement strand
GCGTACGAGTCCCCGCGGCCCTCCGCGTAACGCGCCGACGCCCGCGAGACCTCCACGAACCACGCCCCGGCCACCGCGTTGACGGCGTGCGGAAGGGACTCGGCGGTGCGCGAGAGATGGAACGTGCCATGCGTCGTCTCGGGCAGGCCCCCGACCATGTCCATGTGCACGCCCGCAACCAGCCGCTTCACGATCTCGGGATGGCGGACCAGATAGGCCTGCGAGCCCGTGATCTCGGGCAACCAGAGGAACCGGATCGTGCGTCGGGGGCGCGGCAGCGATCCCTTGAGGATCGCGGCATTCAGGGCGCGCGCGACCTCGAAGATCGCCGCGCTTCCGGAGGCGTTGTCGTTGGCGCCCGCGGATTGATGGCAGAGGTGGGCGGTGACGACGACCTCGCCGGCGGAAGGGTCCGTGCCGGGAATCGTGGCGACGACGACATCGTAGGTCGCGGGAACCATCTTCGCCCGGACCGCGGCATGGAGGACGACCTTCTCGCCGGCCGCCAGCCGCGCGCGCAGCTCCTCGGCCTGGCGCCTCGAGACCATGAAGGCGAATCGGTTCCGGAGCTGATAGGGTGAGAGGTGGCCCCAGCGGATCAGGTCGCGGTCATCCCCGGACCAGGGCGTGTGCTGATTCGGATACGCGGACAGGAACCCCGCGGCGCCGCGCTCCTCGCAGGCGAGTCGGTGCACGGTCGGCAGCGCCCCGTCGGCCAGCACGAGCTTGCCGCGAACGTCCTTGCCCTCGTAGTCCTTGCGCGAGGTTCCCGCCCCGACGTCCACCAGCGCCGCGGTGACGTCGGCGTCCTGGCTGTAGTCGGCGAGCGCCACCGGAAGCTCCGGAAACGACGCGAGGAGCCGCTTCCGGGGCGCGACCTCCTCGAGCGCACCGGAGACCGGGTCCCAACCCACGTGGGAGAGAAAGTGGGCGTACTTCGTCTTGCCGTCCGCGGGAAAGCGCTCGATCGAGACGTCGGCGAGGCCCGTCGCCTGGGCCTTCGTCTTGATCAGCTCGGCGGCGGCGGCGAAGCCCGGCGAGCCCTGGACCCGGTGGAAGCGCCCGAGTTGGCGGACGGTCTCGAGCGCGGCGACGCCGTCGATCTCGGCGTGGATCGCGGCGGGAACCGCGTCGGGCCAGAAGGGAATGGCGCGGTCCTGGGCCGCGGCCGACGCGGCCGCCAACACCAAGAAGACGTAGGGGAGGGGCTTGCCCCCTCCCCATCCACGTCGGGCGGCCTCGAGGGCCGCCCCTACGAACCTGGGCCGGACAGGCAGGAGATCGCCCCTACTTCGCGACGGTGAACGGAGCGAGGGCGGCCGTCTTGTCCCAGGCCATGGCGAGCTTGCCGCCCTCATCGGTCATGTCGACGAAGCCGATCGTGAACTGGTCGATCGAAGCTTTGGGCGTGATCATCGTCATCGGCACCCGGACGACGTCGTACTTGGGGTCGTAGCCGTAGGCGCCCCAGATCTTGGTCTTGTCATTGGGGTCGTACTTGTCCTGCGTGGGTTGCGTCGAGAGAACGAGGACCCAGCCCGGCTCCTTCAGGTCCACGAAGACGTCGTACGTCCCGGGCTCGATCCGCTTGCCCCCGATCATCAGCGGCACTTCAGTCTTCAGCTTCGTCGTGGCGTTGGCGCCGGCGCGCCAGACCGGCGAGCCGTCGCTGATGGCCTTTCCGTAGTCCGCGCCCTTGCCGAAGATGTCGGCGCGGCCGCGAAGCATCGGACGGCTGTAGGTCACTTCGATCCACTTGCCGCCGGAGTACTGCCGGTTTCCGTCCTTGTCCGGAGCACTCCACGTTCCTCCGACCATCGTCGAAGCCGTCCCCGCCGGGCTCAGGGGTTTGCGGTCCTGCGCCGAGGCCGCGAGGGCAACCGTGAAGAGCAAGGAGACACCAAGAATCCAGACTTTGCGCGTCATCGTTCCTCCTTGGTTCGACCGGGCCGCGCGTCGCGCGCCGCCCGCGGGCGGGAAGCATATAAAATCCGCGCGCTGGAGGCGACATGAACTGGCTCTTCAAAGAGGAACCGACTCACTACGCGTTCGACGACCTGGTCCGCGACGGCAGGACGAGCTGGACCGGAGTGAAGAATCCGCTGGCGCAGAAGCACCTGCGCGCCGTGAAGAAGGGCGATCGGATCTTCTACTACCACACGGGGGACCAGAAGGCCGTCGTCGGGATCATGAAGGCCCTCGGCGATGCGTACCCGGACCCGAAGGACCGGGACGGGAAGCTCTTCGCCGTGGATGTGGCGCCGGTGAAAAAGCTTCCGCGGCCCGTCACGCTCGCCGAGATCAAGGCGGACCCGGCGTTCCGGGATTTCCCGCTCGTGCGCATCTCGCGGCTTTCGGTCATGCCGGTCTCCGACCCGGAGTGGGCGAGGATCGAGAAGCGGGCTTCGGACTAGGCCTCACCTAGGCCGGGGAGGGACGACGCGCGTTTTCCCGGACTCCGGCGTCTCGTGGACCGGCTGCCGCGGCGCCGGGGCGGGAACGGTGTCGGGCCGCCAGCCGATGTCGTAGAACAATGGGAGCGTCAGGTCTACCGTGTGCTGCAGGCCGCCGCTCAGGTTCGGCTCCATCAGCAGGGGCGGGAAAGCGCTCGTGTCCCAGTGCGAGATCGAGGAGCCCGGCTCGTCCGGGTTGGGTGCGTAGAGGAGGACGCGCCCCTCGGCGCCTGTCCCCGCGCGGTGACGGAGATTCACGCGCAGACTTCCGACCACGCCGCCGCCGAGAGCCGCGCGGATCGCCGCGCCGTCCTGCTGCGTGACGCTGACTGCGGGAATCACGATGGACGGGTCGTCGCCGGCCAGCCCCGGCGCCGCGCCGGCGCGGTCGTTGACGACGATCAAGCCGATCGCGCCCGCGGCCTGGACGTGGGCGGCCTTTTCGACGAAGAAGCAGGTGCCGCGGTCCACGAGCGCGATCTTGCCCGCGATCGCCGAAGCGTTGGAGAGCGCCGAGCAGGCGTCGGTCGTCAGGGGTCCCGCGGCATCCGCAGCGTCGAGCGCAGCCACGATCGGGCCGGAGACGGCGTTCTCGGAGAGCTCGGGCCCGAAGGAGGCCGTGCCGACGGCGAAGTTCCCGGCCAGCGAAGCCGGGGCCGTGACCGTGAGCTCCGGAGTTCCCCCCAGGAAGCTCGGCGCGAACGCCGTCACCGTCTCGCCGTCCCACGTCAGGTGCCCGGTGTTGACGGCCGAGGCACCGCGTTCGTCCGTCGTCATGTCCGTCCAATGCTTGTAGGTCGTCGTGTCGAAGATGTCGCGCTCGAATGCGTCGGGATGACCCTGAAACTCGACGCCCTGGTCGCTGACGAATGTCAAGAATCCAAGGCCGTGCCCGAACTCGTGGAGCAGAACCGCCACGAGGTCGACCTGGTTGCCGTGTTTCGTGTCGAGGCCGTAGTACCACCCGGAGCCCTCGAAGCAGCCGGTCGTTCCCAGCTTCGAGTTGAACCGTGCCGTGATGTCGTCGGTGGCGGGATTCAGGTCCTGGCCCGCCAGGCGGTTGGCCAGAGCCGAGGCGTACCACGTGTTCGCGAAGGGAGCATTCGGAAAGTCGCGGACACTCTGTGCCGGGCTGGCCGCCCCCAGAACCGCCGTCGTGGCGGTGCAGGTGAGCGGTTCGAACGTGGCGCGCACGCGAATGTCGACGGAACTGTCCAGCAGGGCCGCCCAGATGTCGGCGGCGTACTGAAACGCGATCAGGCGCTGCTGCCCTACGGTCGTGCCGGTGTTCCCGCCGACCGGCGTCGCGGCCGTCGGGTCATTGAAGCCCGTACCCGCCGCGTCTCCGTTGACGATGGTGAGATGCGCGCCGCGCGCGGCCGCGGCGGCCGCGAGGGACAGGACGAAAACCGCGACGGCGGCGCGCCGGCCCGGATACGCCGCCACGTTACTTCTCCTCGGCGGCGACCGGCCGCGTCCCCGCCGGCGCTCCGGCGCGGGGCACGCAGCGTACGCGCAGGGTCCCGTCGACCCCCCGGGTCGCGACGACGTCGAAGAGGAACGCGTCGCCGAGGTCGACCGAGGTCGTGCCGTCGGGCAGCACCGTGGTCGTGAACACCGGCATCTCCTTCGGCGCCAGCTCGCGGGCCTCGCGGACCTGCGCGAGCTCCTGAGCGGTCGGGGGGCGCAGCTTTCCGGTGACGGGGTCGCGGAAGGCGCGCAGTCCCGCGCCGGCCGCGGTGGGAGCCGGCGGATCGATCGCCGGGCACTGGGGCGCGGGACCGTCCGCGCGCGCGGCTCCGAGCGTCAGGGCCAGGACAATCAAACAGAGGGCGGCGAGGCGGGGGGGCCGGGGTTCCATGAATACCTCCGCGATCCTGATTGGATGCGAGAGGGATTCTACGCCGCCCGACACCCGGCCGGGGCTACTTCGCGGGCGGAGCTTTCGGCGTGACCTGGATGTTCTTGGCGGCGTACCAGGGATGCCACTCGATCACCAGGCGCCCGGCCTTGACCGCCGGGTCCTGCTCGGCCAGGGCCTTCGCCTCCTCCAGCGTATCGGTGCGGAAGATGAACATCCCACGCAGATCGCCGTCGTCGGCGAAGGGTCCGGCGACGAGGAGCTTGCCCGTCTCGGCCATTTTTCCGATGTGCGCGAGGTGCGCCTTCTGGAGCTCCTGGAGCTCGGGCGTGTCGGCCGGTGTCCAGGCCGGTCCCCTCTTCAGGAAACCGACCTGGTAGGTCGCCATCTCGAATCCTCCGGGTCCCTCCGGAAGGGCGAGCGCGGCGGCCGAGAAGAGAAGAAGCAACGACGCGGCGAACAGGCGTCTCATGGGGTTCCTCCTTCGATCGCCCCGAGTCTATCCGTGCCGCCGGGTTCGAGAATTCACTGCCGCCAATGCTAAACTCATGACAACAATGGGGCTCGCGGGGCGGACACGCCAGCAACCTCCTCCTTTCAACGCGGCGCAGCTTTCCCTCTTCCCGGGCTTGCCCCCCGTGGCGCGCATCCAGCCGGCCGTCCGCCTGACGGAGTCGATCGTCGCCCGGAGCGTTCCGCCGGCACGGCCGGGCGTCTATTTCCTGAAGAGCGTCGGCCCGGACGGCCAGGTGTCCGAGCGCGTCGGCCGCGACGACGTGGACCTGCGGCAGCGGCTCCTGCAGGTGGCGCGCGAAGGGCGGTCCAACGTGCTTTTCGGCTGGATTCTGGCCGAAGACGCCAACGAGGCCTACCAGCTGGAGTGCTACCTCTGGCACGCCCACGGGGGCGCCTGGGCGGGCATCGCCGGCGACGCGCATCCGTCGCCTTCCGAGCGAATCCCGTTCCTCGGCTGTCCGGACTGCGACGAGTAGAATCCCCCGGAAGGGGGAGCCTCTGGAAACCCTGACCAACTTCGTCGGCGGCCGCTGGGTCCCCTCGCGCGCGGCCGCGTTTCTCGACGTCCACAACCCCGCCACCGGCGAGGTCATCGCGAAGACGCCGCTCTCGACGGCCGTCGATCTCGACGCCGCCGTCGCCGCGGCGAAGAGGGCGTTCCCGGCCTGGCGCGACACGCCCGCACCGGTGCGCGCGCGGGGGATGTTCCGCTTCCGCGAGCTCCTCGAGGAGCATTTCGAGGAGCTGGCGGCGACGGTCACACGGGAGCACGGCAAGACGCTCCACGAGTCGCGCGGCAGCGTGCGGCGCGGAATCGAGTGCGTGGAGGTGGCCTGCGGCACGCCGTCGCTGATGATGGGCTACGGGCTCGAGAACATCGCCAGCGGGATCGACTGCAACGTGATCCGGCAGCCCGTCGGCGTCTGCGCCGCGATCGCGCCGTTCAACTTCCCCGCGATGGTGCCGCTGTGGTTCCTCCCGTTCGCGGTGGCCACCGGCAACACCTTCATCGTCAAGCCGTCGGAACAGGTTCCGCTGACGCAGCGGCGCATCGCTCGGCTCCTCGATCAGTGCGGCCTGCCGCCCGGCGTGGTCAACCTCGTCAACGGAGGCCGCGAGGTCGTCGAGGCGATCTGCGACCACCCCGACATCCGCGCCGTCTCCTTCGTCGGCTCGACCGCGGTGGCGAAAGCGGTCTACCGGAGAGCGACGCACGCCGGAAAGCGAGTCCAGGCCCTCGGAGGAGCCAAGAACTTCGTGGTCGTGATGCCCGACGCCGACATGGACCGGGCGATGGACGTGATCACCGAGTCCTTCTACGGGTGCGCCGGCGAGCGGTGTCTGGCCGGAAGCGTACTGCTTCCGGTGGGCGAAGCGCACGCCG
>JBASRI010000142.1:0-5782 GCA_049273755.1 Thermoanaerobaculia bacterium | reverse complement strand
CGCCGGCCGTGGTGATCCGCCCGATCTGGTTGACACCAAATTCGGTGAACCAGAGGTTGCCGTCCGGCCGGGCCGCGATACCCAAAGGGCTGCTGCTGGCCGTGGGGATGGAGAACTCCGTGATGGCGCCGGCCGTGGTGATCCGCCCGATCTTGTTGCCAGCCTTTTCGGTGAACCAGAGGTTGCCGTCCGGGCCGGCCGCGATACCCGAAGGGCTGCTGCTGGCCGTGGGGACCGGAAACTCCGTGATGACCTGACCACGGGCGACGCCGGTAAGGCTCGCTACGACGAGAGCCAAGATCAACGCGGCAGAGCGTCCGTGGTCCCGCAATAGGTTGCGCCGATTCAGGCTCCGGGGCTTCGGCAGCTCGGTGCACTGCTCGCATTTGGCAGTTCCGTCGAGTGCCACTTCGGGCTTGTTCCACCGGCCGCACTTCGAGCGCGTCCAGAGTCGCAAGACGTAGTCCATGACACCCGCCGCTTTCTCGCCGAAGGCCGGCGACGGGCTGTTAATAAATTGTCTGAGAATCGTCCGTCGGAGGGATCGGAGGCGATGAGCGTATCACGTTCACGCAGATCCCCGATCGTGTACGGCGAGGCCGGTTGTAACGGCCTTCGTTATTGACTTTTTCGGGGGTTCAGCGGAACGAGGCTTGCGGTTCCTGAAACCTGCGCGTCTACCAGTTCCGCCACTTTCGCAGCCGGACCGGGAAGGATAGCGACGCAGAGCCTCTGGGTCAACCGGGCCGCCTCACCTGGTGCGGTTCTGGCATTTACGAAGCGTCGCATGCTCGTGGAGCTCCAAAAAAGCTGGCGGGTCTTCGAGAATCAGGCAGCGGCCGCAAGGGCCACCCCTACCGCCGGCGGGCCATTTCCCGCACGCCGTTCTCTCCCGCGACGATCACCTCGGAGGCGAGACCGCAGAAGAGGCCGTGCTCGACGAGGCCGGCGCGGGCGGCGAGCTTCGCCGCGAGCGCGGCCGGGTCGGCGATCGGCCCGAAGGCGCAGTCGAAGATCCAGTTGCCTTGGTCGGTCTCGTAGGGCCGCCCGCCGGTGCTCTGCCGCACGAGCGGCTTTGTGCCGAGCGACGCGAGGAAGCGCTCCTGTGACTTCCAGCCGAAGCGGGCGACCTCGACGGGCAGGGAGTGCTTGGTCCCGAGGGCCGGCGAGAGCTTCGACTCGTCGACGACGATGATCACGCGCCGGCTGGCCTGGGCGATGATCTTTTCCCGGAAGAGCGCGCCGCCGCCGCCCTTGATCAGGTTCAGGGCGGCGTCTACCTCGTCGGCGCCGTCAATGGTGAGGTCGATGTCCCGCGGGAGATCCTCCGAGAGCAGCGGAATGCCGAGCGCGCGCGCTTCCTCGGCCGTGGCCCGCGACGTGGGGACGCCTGTGACGTCGCGCAGGGCCCCTGATTTCAGAAGCTCCCCGAGGCGCCGCGTCGCGAAAATCGCGGTGGAGCCGGTGCCGAGCCCGACGATCATGCCGGAATCGATCTGCGCCGCGGCGCGCTCGGCGGCCTCGCGCTTCCACTGCGCGATGCGGTCGGTCGCGAAGGTCACGAGGCGATCCCGCCGCGCGCCTTGCGATACTTGCGGATCAGGTTGTTGGTCGAGCTGTCGTGGGCGAGCTTGGGCTCCTCGGGACTCTCGAGCTCGGGAAGGATCCGCATCGCGAGTTTCTTGCCGAGCTCGACGCCCCATTGGTCGAAAGAGTCGATGTTCCAGATCACGCCTTGCGTGAAGACGCTGTGCTCGTAGAGCGCAACGAGCTTGCCGAGCGTCTCGGGTGTCAAGGCATCGGCGAGGATCGTGGACGTCGGACGGTTGCCTTCAAACGTCCGGTGCGGCACCAGCCAGTCCGGCGTGCCTTCGGCCTTGACCTCCTCGGCGGTCTTGCCGAAGGCCAGGGCCTCGGTCTGCGCGAAGAGGTTCGCCATGAGGATGTCGTGATGGCGCCCGACCGGATTGGCTGTGTGGAGGAATCCGAGGAAGTCGCACGGGATGAGCTTCGTCCCCTGGTGGATCAGTTGGTAGAAGGAATGCTGACCGTTCGTGCCCGGCTCGCCCCAGAAAATCGGCCCGGTCTGCCATGCGACGGGCTTCGAGTCCAGCGTGACGCTCTTGCCACTGGACTCCATCGTCAGCTGCTGGAGGTAGGCCGGGAAACGCTTGAGGTACTGGCTGTAGGGCATCACGCCCACGGTCTCGGCCTCGAAGAAGTTGTCGTACCAGACGGTCAGCAGGCCCATGAGCACGGGCAGGTTCTTCTCGAACGGCGCCGTGCGGAAGTGCTCGTCCATCGCGTGAAAGCCCGAGAGCATCGCGCGAAAGTTTTCGGGCCCGATGGCAAGCATCGTCGAGAGGCCGATCGCCGAGTCCATCGAGTATCGGCCGCCGACCCAGTCCCAGAACTCGAACATGTTGGCCGTGTCGATGCCGAACTTCCGGACTTCCTCGGCGTTGGTCGAGACGGCCACGAAGTGTCTCGCGACGGCTTTTTCGTCCTTCAGGGCCGCCAGCGCCCAGGCGCGCGCGGTGTGGGCGTTGGTCATCGTCTCGAGCGTCGTGAAGGTCTTCGAAGAAATGATGAAGAGCGTCTCGGCCGGATCCATCCCGTACGTGCACTCGACGAAGTCGGTCCCGTCCACGTTCGATACGAACTCGAAGCGCATCGAGCGCTCGCTGCAGCGCTTCAAGGCCTCGTATGCCATCACCGGCCCCAGGTCCGAGCCGCCGATCCCGACGTTGACGACGTTTTTTATGCGTTTGCCGGTGTGTCCCTTCCACTCCCCGGAGCGCATGCGGTTCGAGAATGTGGCCAAGCGGTCCAGGACCTGGTGCACGAGCGGGACGACGTTCTGCCCGTCCACGACGATCGAGGTCCCCTTCGGGGCTCGCAGCGCGACGTGGAGCACGGCACGCCCTTCGGTGACGTTGATCTTCTCGCCGCGAAACATCGCGTCCCGGCGATCGGCCACGCCGCACTCGCGAGCCAGCGCGAGCAAGAGGCGAAGCGTCTCGTCCGTGACGCGGTGCTTGGAGTAGTCGAGGAAGATGCCGGCGCCTTCGGCCGTCATGCGCTCGGCGCGGCCCGGATCGGCGGCGAAGAGCTCGCGCAGGTGCTTGCCTCGGACCCAGGCGTAGTGCTCCTCGAGGGCTCGCCAGAAAGGCAGAGCCGTGAGGCGGGGCGCAGGAGTCGTCACATGAGTCACGCCATGCGCTAGGGGCGGCCCTGGTGGCCGCCCCCTCGGGCGGGGAGGCGGCCCCCCCGCCCCGCCCCTACGATCGAGGCGCTCATCAGGCGGGAGGAAGCCCGAGCTCGATCTCGTTTTTTGGGAGCACGATCGCCGTCTCCTTGAATCCGCTGTCCACGCAGACGAAGCAGGCCTTGTAGACGTCGTCGTTTGCCATCTTCATCTCGCGCCCGGTGACGAAGACGTCGCGTGGCGGGTAGGGCTGGTCCAGCCGCTTGAGCGTCACCAGGATCCCGCCCGGAACCCGCGAGCGCCCGGAGATCGCGAAGTGGTGTGGAGGCTCGTGCGTGCACTCGAAAGAGGATGGCGCCGGAGCGGGCTCAGCGCTCACTCGTCTCCTCCTCCGCGCTCGATTCCTTCAGAGCCTTGAACGCCGCGTCGACGGACGGGAAGATGCCGAACAACGAGTCCAGGTGCGTGATCTTCAGGACCGAAGCCACGCGGTCGCGAGGTTGGACCAGCAGGAAGCGGCGGCCCTGGCTTTCGAAGCGCTTGAGGTTCCCGACGAAGACGCCGATCGCGGTGGAGTCCAGATGATCGAGGTGGGAGAGATCGAGCACGACCGCCCCGGTCTTCTCCTGCGCGATCTTGTCGAGGCGCTCCTGGAGGGCCCGGGTCGTGTCGCCGGTCGCGAGCGTCCCGGCGATGCGGACGATCGCGTGGTTGCCCCGATCCTCTTCTTCGATCTTCACTTCGATCCCCGTCAAGGCGCCTCGCCCTTACGCACGAGGACACTCCCCCGCGCGACCGTCTCGTTTCCCGAGGCGACCACCCCGTCGAAGCGGAAGACGGGCCCGAAGCTGCCGGCCAGGCGCACACCCACTTCCAGCGTCTCTCCCGCTTGCGGGAGGCGCGCGCTCTCGAAGCCGCTCAAGCCGGCGAGGTAGCCTCGCCGCCCCGCCTCCGCGTCTGCCCCCTCGAGCAGCAGCGCCGCCTGGGCGATCGCCTCTGCGTAGAGCAGAGGGCTGTGCCAACCGTCGCCCATCGCGGCCCGGGCGTTGGCGCTGACGCGGATTCGCACCGCCCCTCCCGAGAAGCCTTCCCCCGCGGACCGCGACACCGTGTCCACGAAGCGGAACGGGTACGCGTGGGGGAAGGCCTCGGCAGGCATCAAGCCGTCTTCTTCTGCTCGATGAACTCGCAGAGAGCGTTGACCGAGGCGAACGCCTTGACGCCCACCTCTTCGTCTTCCACCTTGATGTGGAACTCCTGCTCGAGACCGAGGACGAGCTCCAGCGCGTCGATCGAGTCGAGCCCCAGTCCCTCGCCGAAGAGGGGCGCGGCGTCGTCGATCGTCTTGGGGTCGATCTCGAGCTTCAAGCGCCGCACGATCAGGTCCTTGACCTTCGGCGCCAGTTCATCCCGGGTCATCAGGCTCCTTCGACCGCGGATTATAGACGGGTCAGGCCATGCCTCCGTCGGCCCGCCAGACCTGCCCGGTGACGTAGGACGCCTTTTCCGACGCCAGAAAGCCGACGACGGCGGCGATCTCCTCGGGCTTGCCGAACCGCGCCATCGGGATGCGGCCCGTGAACTCGCGGCGCGCGTCCTCCTTGAGGTGCGCGATGATCTCCGTGTCCACGAGGCCCGGAGCGACCGCATTGACGGTGATCCCCCGGGGCGCGAGCTCCAGCGCCAGCGCCTTCGTGAACGCGATCAGACCGCCCTTGGCGGCCGAGTAGTTGGTCTGGCCGACGTGGCCGGAGATCCCGCTGACCGAGACGACGTTGACGATCCGGCCCCAGCCCTTGTGGAGCATCCCCCGGATCAGAGCCTTTGTGACCCGGAAGGCGCCCTTCAGATCGACGTCCAGAACGTAGTCCCAGTCCTCTTCCTTCATGAACGGAAAGAGTGCGTCCTTGATCACGCCGGCATTGTTGACCAGTATCTCGGCGCCGCCGAAATCGGCTGATACGCGGTCCGCGAGCGCTTTGACCTCCTCGGGCTTGAGCACGTCGGCGGCGAGCGCGAGCGCTTCTCCCCCGCTCGCTCGGATCTCCCCTGCGGTCTGCTCGGCCCGCGCGAGGTCGCGCTGGCAGGTCAGGACGACGCGGGCTCCCGCGGAGGCGAGCTCGAAAGAGATGGCTCGCCCGATTCCCCGCGAGCCGCCGGTGACGACCGCGGTCTTCTTCATCCGGTCGCCACTATATCCACCGCGGCACGCACCGCCGCCGCGGAGCCCGCCGGGTAGCAATGCGCCGAGCGGTCGATCCAGCGTGCCATCTTCGACAGCATCTCGCCGGGCCCGACCTCCAGAAAGACGCGGGGCCCGGCGGCGACCATCGCCTCGAAGGCGTCCTTCCAGAGCGTCGGGAAACAAAAGGCCGTGCCCAGGATGCGCCGGACGTCTTCGCCGCTCTCGACCAGACGTCCTTCCGGCCCGTAGTACGGCACCACAGGGTCCTTGATCGTCCGGAGCCCCGCGATCAAGGGAGCGATCGCGTCTGCGACCGGTCGCATTCGCTCGCTGTGGATGGGCCAGCTCATCGTCAGCGGCATCACCGAAAGCGCGCGAGGGCGCAGCTC
>JBASRI010000139.1:0-1577 GCA_049273755.1 Thermoanaerobaculia bacterium | reverse complement strand
CAGCAATTCATGACCGTCTTTCGCTGGAACTCGCTCCAGGACCTCTTCGCGATTCAGGAGAAGGTCAACCGGCTCTTCGAGGAGACGATCCACCGGACGGAGTTCCCGGACGAGGGGCTCGACGCGGCGCTCTGGTCTCCGGCGGCGGACGTCTACGAGACCTCCGAAGAGATCGTCCTGAATGTCGAGCTGCCAGGAGTGCGCCTCGAGGACGTGCGGCTGGAGGCCGTCGACGGCAAGCTTCGCGTCTCGGGTCACCGAAAGGCCGGAAACAGCGCGGAGCCCCGGCACTTCGTCCGGATGGAGCGCATCTACGGAGCCTTCTCCCGCGAGTTTCCGGTCCCCGTCTCCCTGGACCCGGCGCAGATCAAGGCGACGCTGCGCGCCGGGGTCCTCCGCGTGGTGGCGCCCAAGTCCGAGCGGGGCCAGCCGATCCCTGTGGAGCCGCGGAGGACGCGGTGAAGGCGGGGGGCCGCTCGGGCGTCTTCCGCATCGGGGCGATCGCCGAGAAGTACGGAATCCACCCCCAGACGCTCCGCATGTACGAGCGGGAGGGGCTCCTGCGGCCGGCGCGCACGGAGGGCAACACGCGCCTCTACGACGCGGACACCATCGAGCGCCTCGAGATCATCCTGACGCTGACCCGCCACCTGGGGGTCAACCTCGCCGGGGTGGAGGTCATCCTCCACATGAAGCAGCGGATGGAGAAAATGCACGGCGAGGTCCAGAAGATGCTCGGCGTGCTGCGCGAGGAGCTCGAAACGCGGCGGGGAGGCGTCGAGCGCACGGTCGCACTCGCCAAGATCCCGGGCCGCCGGTACGCCATCGTCAAGACCGAGCACCGCTAATCCCCCTCTGGTTCCCCTTTTCGGCTATAGATAGAATGTCCGCTTTCTGAGTGGACTCAGGGAGGTTTTGTGAAAAAGATTCTCTTTGCTCTCGCGGGCCTCGCCATTGCCGTTTCGGCCCTGGCGGAGCTGACCAAGTACAAAGACTGGGATAAGTCGGCCGAGGCCTACTTTCTGACGCCGGCCGAGCGCGCCGAGTGGAAGAAGGTCGCCTCCGACGAAGAGGCCGAGAAGTTCGTCGCTCTCTACTACGCCAAGCGCGGCGGCGAGCCCTTCAAGCAGGAGGTCGCGCGGCGCATCGCGGCGGCCGACCAGCAGTTCAAGTCCGCCCGGTACAAGCGGGGCTCGGACTCCGTGCGCGGCCGCTTGCTCGTGACGCTCGGGCCACCCTCGCGTGTTTCCCAGCAGCGTCAGCAGGAAGGGGCCGTGGACGATACCGGCGGCGTCACGGCGCCGGCGATCGACACGCGGTTCCTATCCGACTCCAGCTCCGCCATCACGTACAACTGGACGTGGGACAAGGACCGGCTTCCTCCCGCGGCGGGCGTCTCGGACGTCAAGGCTTCGGTGACCGTGGACCCCCGCACGGGTAGCGAGGAGCTGCGCAACGGCAGCCAGGTCGAGAAGGTCATCGCGACGCTGGCGGAGAAGTCGATCGTCAACCCGAATGCGACGGCCAGCGCCGCTCCGGCGACGGCTCCTGTGGCTCCCTCAGTGCCGTCCACGCCC
>JBASRI010000131.1:0-2386 GCA_049273755.1 Thermoanaerobaculia bacterium | reverse complement strand
GAGCTGCTGCGCTCCGTCCAGGAACCGCTCCTGCTCGACGAGCGCGCGGCCGTAGCGCAGCTGCAGGTCCCGGTCGCCCGGGAATCTGCCGAGCGCCTCCTCCAGGACCTCGTTGCCCCGCGCGGGTTGCCCGGACGCCCAGAGAAACTCGGCGAGGGCCGCCCGGTCGGCGACGACCGCCGGCTCCCGCTCGATCAACCTCGCGTAAGTCTCGGCCGCGCGTCCGTCGCCGGCCTCGGCGTAGACCTCCGCCAGGGCGCGCAGGGGCGGCGTCGGGCCGGGTTTCAAGGCGATGGCCTTCTCCAGCTCCCGGGAGGCCTCCAGGGGCCGCCGGTCGGCCTTCAAGGCCAGTCCGTAGATGTAGCGGGCCTCCGGTGTTTCGGGGCCGAACGCGGCCGCCAGCCTGGCTTCATCCACGGCCTCCCGCGTCTTGCCCTGCGAGAGCAGGGCGAGCGCCAGGTCGCCGTGGGCCCGCGCGTTGGTGGGCTCCGACGCCACGACCTCCCGCAGGGCCGCCTCGGCCTTCTTGTAGTCCTTTTTCTCGAGGAGCGTTTCGGCTCGAAGAAGGGCGTCGTCCTCCCCCCGGGGGACGGCTGGCAGACGGCTGGCACCGAGGCTTGCCAGAAAGAAGAGCGTGGCGAGCCGTCGCACGCGCGGATTCTAAGCCCATCCGGGGCCGGTTGCGATCGGCCGGGAACCCCTCGCTCCCGTTGGTGGCGTCGAGCACCCGCTCGAGGGAACCGCTACTTCTTGAAGAAGCCCCCGCCCTGGGCGGCCGCCGGGCGCGCGCCGCCCTCGGCCAGCACCAGGCGCTGGTTGAGCTCCTTGATGCGCTCGTTCAACTGGGCGATCTTCTGCTGGAACTCGCGGTTCACCCGCTCGCTGTCGGCTTTCATGCGGGCGTTCTCGCCCTCGGTGTCGTTCAAGACCTGGTCGCGGCCTTCGATCACGCGGCGCTGGTCGCGCAGCTCCATCATGTACTTGTTGATCTCTTCGTCCTTCTCGGAGAGGCGGAGCTTCCACTTCTCCTCCTGCTCCTCGTAGAGACGCTTGATCTCGAGAAGCTGCGTGATCTGGGAAAAATCGCTGTCGGACGCCATCAGGCCACCTCGCTGGTTCTCCTCGATCTGGGGGAAGAGTTTGCGGAGCTTCAGGGACAGGTCCTCCGGATCCGTGGAGAGCTCCATCGCTTTCGCGTACGTGATCCGGCGGTTGACCAGCAGCGCGATGAGCGATTGGTTCATCGACTGCATCTTGTAGTAGTTGACCGAGTTCTCGATCTCCTCGTGGATCTCCTTGACCTCGCCGGCGAGGATGTGCTTCGCGATCTTGGGCGAGTTGATCATGATCTCCACGACCGGCGCCCGCCCCGAGCCATCGGAGGTCTCGATCAGGCTCATCGAGCAGATCGCCTGGAGCACGATCGAGAGCTGCGAGCGAACCTGCGCCTGCTGCTCCTGCGGGCAGGAGTCGATGATGCGGTCGATCGACTGCGCGGCGCTGTTGGTATGCAGGGTCGAGAAGACGAGGTGTCCGGTCTCGGCCGCCGTGATGGCCGTCTGCATCGTCATCCAGTCGCGCATCTCGCCGACCATGATGACGTCGGGATCCTGCCGGAACATGTTCTTCAGCGCTTCGTTGAAGCTCGGGGAGTCCGTCGAGACCTCGCGCTGGGAAACGGCGGCCTTGCCGTCGGCGAAAAGGAACTCGATCGGGTCCTCGATCGTCACGATGTGGACCGGGCGCTTCTCGATCACCGAGCGCATGATGCCGGCCAGCGTCGTGGATTTGCCCGAGCCCGTGGGCCCGGTGATCAGCACGAGGCCTTTTTGCAGGTGCACGAAGCTCTCGAGAACGTCGGGCAGGTTCAGATCCATGATCGACGGCAGCTTGAAGGGGATCCTGCGGAAAACGGCGGCGTAGGAGCCGCGCTGCACGAAGATGTTGCAGCGGAACCGCGCGACTCCCGTCAGGCCGTAGCCCACGTCTACGGACTGGTAGCGGTCGAGCCGCTCCTTCTGCGCCGGGGTCAGGATCTGGAGAAGCATCTCCTCCAGGTCCTTGGGCTGGAGCGCGTCTGCGTTCAAGGGGATCAGCCTGCCCTTGATGCGGAGCAAGGGGGGTCTCATGGGCTTCAAGTGGAGGTCCGAGGCCTCCTTCTTGGCCATGAACTTGAGCAGTTCCGCGAGGGTCAATGTGCGGAGATTATAGCCGGGGACCGGGCCTTTCGGACCTGTCCGACCAGCCAGTTCCGGGCTTCGCGGCGGTTTTTCACGTCGCCCGCGGCCGCGGCAACGCGAAGTTCTTGGAGCAGAACGCCGACGGCGGGGCCCGGCTCGATCCCCGACCACCTCAGCACATCGGCGCCCGTGACGCGGACGCGGCC
>JBASRI010000121.1:0-5033 GCA_049273755.1 Thermoanaerobaculia bacterium | reverse complement strand
GCGTTGCACGCCGCATTGGGCGCCTCCCGGGCGGTGGTGGACGCCGGCTGGATCGACCACCAGCACCAGGTCGGTCAGACCGGCAAAGTCGTCTCGCCCACTCTCTATGTCGCGTGCGGCATCTCCGGCGCGATCCAGCACCTGGCGGGCATGGGGACCTCCAAGGTGATCGTGGCGATCAACAAGGATCCCGAGGCGCCGATCTTCAAGGTGGCCAACTACGGAGTCGTGGGGGATCTCTTCAAGATCGTCCCCGAATTCGCGAAGGCGGTTCGGGCGGCCAAGGCGGAATGACGCGGCGCGTAGCGCCCACGTCATTCCGTCCCGAGCGAAGCGAGGGACCCCTTTCTTCACGAGGGATTCCAAGAAAGCGCGCTTTGCGCCGGCGTCATTCCGTCCCGAGCCCCTCGGCTTCGCTCGGGTCAGGCTCCGCGAGGGACCCCTTTCTTTGAGCGGACGCGCCCGCGGCCCGATCGAGCGGATCGCCGTCGCCGCGGTCCTCGGCGTCGCGGTGAGCCTCTGGGCCGCGTTCTCCGGAATCGAGTCTGGGTGGATGGGCCTGGTGTGGGCGGGGTCGATCGTCGCCTTCCTCGCCGCCGCGCGCAGCACAGGTGCCGGTCCCGCGCCCTCACGCGGCCCGCGCCGCTGGCTGCACCTGCTAGGGGCCGCGCTGTGTCCAGTGGCGGTGCGCGTCCTCAACCTGGGGATCGATCCCCTCCGCACGCATCAGGACGAGTTCGTCACGGGCTACTTCTCGGCCACGCAGGACTTCGCGCGCGAGAACTTCTTCGCCTCGATGCCCGAGCGCTTCGAGTGGATGGCCTCGTTCCCGAAGCCCTTCTTCCTTCTCCAGCGCGCGTTCTTCGCCCTCTTCGGCGAGTCGGCTCTGACCCTCCGCCTGTCGGTCCAGATCTACGTGGCGATCATCGCAGTCGCCCTCTTCCTCGTCGTCGAGGAGCTCTTGGACCGGCGCGCGGCCTGGGCCGCGGTCGTGCTGTACAGCTTCATGGCGATTTCGGTCTACTTCGAAACGCTCGGCTTCTCCTTCGTCGCCGCGGGCGCCGCGCTCATGGTCTTCTTCTACCTCGCGATCCGGAGCTTTCGGACGGGCAGCCTGCGGGAGGCGGCGCTGGCCGGCGTGGCCTGCGGCTTTTGCTACCTGACCTACTACGGCAGCTACATGGCGTATCCGCTGCTCATCGGGTTCGCGATCCTGGCCGCGCTCTCGGGGAACCGGCGCGCGGCGCTGCGCTCGCTGCTCGTCTCCTCGGCCGGCACGGTTCTCGTCGTCGCGCCGTTTCTCGCGTGGGATCTCGCCGCCGGCGACTCCTACCTGCGCCGCTTCAAGCAGGTCGCGCTGACGACGGGAACGTTGTCTCCGTACCGCCGCGCCGTACTCGGAGGCGCCAGACAGGCGCCGATCATCGTCGAGAATCTCCGCGCCTCGCTGAAGGCCTTCGTAGAGGACGGCGTCGGCGGCAGCGGCGGGTACGACTTCGGGCGCCTGGAGCCCTTCGACGGTCTCTCGCTGGCTTTTCTCGCCGTCGGCGCGGCGGCCGGCCTGTACCTCGTTTTCCGACGCCGTGAGCTTGTCATCCCGAGCGCAGCGAGGGATCTCTTTTCCAGCGACGGCGCGGCTTCAAAGGGATCCCTCGGCGCTTCGCGCCTCGGGAGCGAGCTGCTGCTGGTCTTCGCCGTCGTCCTGGCGGCGTTCCTCGGCGGCGTGGCGCTGACGATCCCGCCGCCGGCCTACCATCGCTTCACCGTGGCGCTGCCGTTTCTGGCGATCCTGATGGCCGTGCCGTTCTGGCTGCTCGGCCGCGCCCCGGGACTCTCCCGAAGCGCCCGCGCGGTCCTTTGCGTAAGTCTCCTCGTTCTCTATGCGTCGATCAACGAGCGCCGCTTCGTCGAAGCCGTCGCGCGGGACAAACCCTCCGACGACTTGCGGGCGGTGGCTCTGTTGCGGCAACGGTTCGGTGACCGGAATCCCGTGATGGCCCTGGCGCGCTTCTCGGATCTGGACCGCACGCTCTACTTCTACGACCGGCCGCCGCGCCGCCCGGTTGCGCGCGGGTTCCATCGGTGGCTGCTCCGTGATATCGATCCGAGTCGAAAATACGTGTACCTGACCACCTTGCCCGACCGCTGGCGGGAACGCTTCGAGCGCGCCGATCCGCACGGCCGAATGTACCGCGTCTCCTGGCTCTTCGGGATCTTCGCCAACTGAGTCCATGATCCCGTTACCGCTGCCGACCGAGCGCGTTCTCTTCGGCCTTCCGGGAAGAGTCCTGTTCGGGCTCCTGGTCGTGGCCGCGACCGCCGTTTTCGTCTATTCCATGTCGCGGAGAGTCCGCGTTCTTCTGGCCGGGCGGCCGGACAACCGCTTCACGCGCATCCCCAAGCGCATCCTCCTGACGCTCGAGTACGCCTTCGCGCAGAAGCGCATGTTCAAGGACTTGTACGCGGGCGTCTTCCACATCTTGATCTTCTCGGGGTTCATCGTTCTGACGGTGCGCACGATCGCGCTCGTCGTCGAGGGCCTGATCCCGGGCTTCGTCCTCCTGCGAGGAAACGCCGGCAACGCCTACACGCTCGTGAAGGACATCTTCGAGGTCTTGACGCTCCTCGGCGTCGCGATGGCGGTCTACCGCCGCCTCTTCGCACGGCCCAAGCGGCTCGACCTCTCGATGGACGCCTGGCTGATCCTCTTTCTGATCGCCTTCCTGATGGTGACGGACCTCCTCGCCGAGGGCGCGCGGGTGGCGCTCGATCCGACGATGGCGACGCCCTGGGCGCCGGTCGTGGCGACCGTCGCGGGGATGCTCTCCGGGCTCTCGCCCGGCAAGCTCCACGCGATCTACGAATCCGCGTGGTGGCTGCACCTCGCCGACATCCTCTTCTTCGGCAACTACCTGCCGTACTCCAAGCACTTCCACATCATCACGTCGATCCCGAACGTCTTCTTCATGAACCTCGAGCCCATGGGCAAGCTGAAGACGGTCGACCTCGAGAACACGGAGCGGTTCGGGGCCTCGCGGGTCGAGGATCTGACCTGGAAGCAGATGCTCGACGGCTACACCTGCACCGAGTGCGGACGCTGCCGGGAGGTCTGCCCGACGGCCCTGACGGGGAAGCCGCTCGACCCCAAGGTCTTCATCGGCGACGTGCGGGACGCGGTCTACGAGGCCACGCCAGGGATCCTCAAGGCGACGGAGGGGCGCAGAGACGGGGCGGCAGCTCCGCCGCGCAAGGACCTGATCGGCGGCTGGATCTCGGAGGACACGATCTGGGCCTGCACGATGTGCGGCTTCTGCACGACCGCGTGCCCCGTGTTCATCATCCCGGCCGTGGACAAGATCGCCGAGATGCGCCGCTACCTCGTGCTCGACAAGGCCGAGTTCCCGAAGGAGGTCCAAAACGCGTTCCGAGGCATGGAGACCAACGGGAACCCCTGGAACATCGCCGCGGCCACCCGGGGCGACTGGGCGAGCGGCCTGCCGGTCGTCACGATGGCCGAAGCGGGGGAGAAGCAGGTCGAGGTCCTCTTCTGGGTCGGCTGCGCCGGCTCGTACGAGGACCGCGCCAAGCGCGTCTCGAAGTCCCTGGTCGAGATCCTGAACCGGGCCGGCGTCTCCTTCGCCATTTTGGGGACCGAAGAGACCTGCACCGGCGATTCCGCGCGGCGCATGGGCAACGAGTACCTTTTCCAGATGCTCGCCCAGCAGAACGTCGAGACGCTCAACGGGTACAAGGTCAAGAAGATCGTCACCAACTGTCCGCACTGCTTGAACTGCATCCGGAACGAGTACAAGGATTTCGGCGGCGATTACGACGTCGTCCACGGCGACGAGCTCGTCTCGCAGCTGATCGCGGCCGGCCGCGTCTCGCTGACCACGCCCATCCCCGAGACGATCACGTTCCACGACCCCTGCTATCTCGGGCGCTACAACGACGGCTACGAGGCTCCGAGGAAGATCCTGCGCGCGATCCCGGGCCTGCAGTTCACGGAGCTCGAGCGCTCGCGTGAGCGCGGACTCTGCTGCGGCGCCGGCGGCGGACGAATGTGGATGGAGGAGAAGCTCGGGAGCCGCATCAACCAGACCCGCATGAAGGAGATCGCCGACTCGGGTGCGGAGTCCGTCGGGGTCTCCTGCCCCTTCTGCATGATCATGATCGGCAACGCCAAGGACGAGATCGGCGTCGCCACGAAGCCCTTCGACGTCCTCGAGCTCGCCCGGCGGGCGATGGGGTAGGCGGCGCCCCGTTCTCCCTCCCGCCTCGCGACAATCAATCAGTAGATGGCCCTTCGGCGGCTCCTCGACCGTCTCCTGCGGATGCTCTTCCCCCAACGCGCTCCCCGCTACCGCGGCTCGCGCGGCGTGGGTCAGCGCTCGGAGAAGCTCGCCGAGAAGCGCCTGAAGGCCGCGGGTTACACGATTCGCGAGCGCAACTTTCGCGTGCAGTCCGGCGAGATCGACCTCGTCGCCGAAGAGAAAGGCGTTCTCTGCTTCGTGGAGGTCAAGGGAAGGAGCGGGCTTCGCTTCGGCGCTCCCGCGGAAGCAGTCACGCTCGAGAAGCAGCGCCGCATCGCGCGGGCGGCGCAGGTGTATCTTCTGCGCCGGCGTCTGCGAAACGTGCCGTGCCGCTTCGACGTCGTGTCGATCCTCGAGTCGCCGGACGGCGAAAACGTGCGCATCTTTCGCGACGCCTTCGACGCTCCTGACCCCGACGCGCGGCGTCGCTGATTCGCGCATTCAGCGTGTTAAACTCCGATCCTCCGCATGGGTCCCGTGACCGACGCTTCCCGATACACCTTCTCCTGTCCCAACTGCGCCGGGAGCTTCTCGATCAGCCTCGAGCGGATTCCTCCCGTGCGTGCCCGCTTCGGCTGTCCCAAGTGCGGCAAGACCATGGACTTTCCCTCGCGCGAGGAGGCCCGCGGCTACCTCCAGCTCCAGGCGAGCGGCGGCGAAACGGCGCCGGCTCGCGAATCGAGCCCTCCTGCCGCGCCGCCTCTGCCGCCCCGTCCGGCC
>JBASRI010000114.1:0-3025 GCA_049273755.1 Thermoanaerobaculia bacterium | reverse complement strand
TGCCGTACTTCGGCTACGCGCGGCAGGACAAGAAGGACAAGCCGCGGGTGCCGATCGCCGCCAAGCTGATGGCCGACCTGCTGACCGCTGCAGGCGCGGACCGGATCCTGACGATGGATCTCCATACGGCCCAGATCCAGGGCTTCTTCAACATCCCCGTCGACCACCTCTTCTCGGCGCCGGTGATCCTGGAGGCCATCCGCAAGCGGAACCTCGAGGATCTGGTCATCGTTTCGCCCGACGTCGGCGGCTTGACGCGCGCCCGGGCGATCGCCAAGCGCCTGGACGCCTCGCTCGCCGTCATCGACAAACGGCGGACGGGAAAGAACGAGACCGAGATCCTGAACGTCGTCGGCGAGGTCGAGGGCCGGGACGCGCTCGTCCTCGATGACATCGTGGACACCGCAGGGACCCTCGTCCAGGCGGAGGCGGCGCTGCGCGGGGCGGGTGCCAAGCGGACCTACGCGGCGGCCGTCCACGGCGTCTTCTCGGGGCCGGCCCTGGACCGGATCGAGGCCTCTGGCCTCCAGAGCCTGCTGGTCACGAATACGATTCCGGTGGAAGCGGCCATGGCCCGCTGCCCCCGGATCCAGGCCGTTTCGGTGGCCCCCCTCCTCGGGGAGGCCATCCAGCGCATCCACGACGGGACTTCCGTTTCTTCGCTTTTTGTGTAGAATCCGCCTCTTTGCGCGGGGTCCCGCGCGGAGTAGGCCATGAAGACCATCGAGTTGAACGTCGAGAAGCGCTCGACGATCGGGAAGGGCGAGGCTCGCCGCAGCCGAGTCGCGGGCCGGATTCCCGCCGTCGTGTACGGAGCGGGCAAGCCCAACGTCCCCATCTCCGTAGACCGCAAGGCTCTGTCGGACCTGTTCCGCGAGGGCGCCGGCGAGAACGCGATCTTCCTGCTCAGGCTGGCGGGGTCGGACCAGAGCCGCCACGCCATGATCAAGGAGCTCCAGCGGGACCCCGTCTCGCGCAAGCCCGTCCATATCGACTTCGTCCGCGTCCTCATGGACGTCAAGATCACCCTCAAGGTGCCGATCGAGATCGTGGGCATCGCCAAGGGCGTCAAGACCGACCAGGGCATCCTGGACGTCGTGACCCGCGAGATCGAGATCGAGACCCTTCCGACCAACATCCCCGAACACCTGCCGGTCGACGTGACCGAGCTCGCGATCGGCGACGCCATCCGCGTCTCGGACCTGCCTCCCATGCCGGGCGTGACGATCGTGGACAACCCCGAGAAAGTCGTCGTCCACGTCACCCACCCGACGCGTGAAGAGGAGCCGGTGGCCGCCGCGGTCGAGGGCGCCGCCGCCGAGCCGACCGAGCCCGAGGTTCTGAAGAAGGGCAAGGCGGCTACGGAGGAAGAGGCCCCCGAGGGCGAGAAGAGCGAGAAGGGCGAGAAGGGCGAGAAGAAGGAGAAGGAAAGGGAGAAGTAGCCTCTGCGCGCAATCGTCGGCCTCGGGAACCCGGGGGACGACTACGAAGCAACGCGCCACAACGCGGGGTTCCGCGTGGTGGAGCGGCTCGCAGAGGAAGAGGGAATCCGGATCCGGTCGCGCGAGTGCTCCTCGCGCGTGGGCCGGGGGAGGGTCGGGGAGGACACGGTCCTGCTGGCGCTCCCGCAGACGTTCATGAACGCCTCGGGCGAGGCGGTTCGAGCTCTTTGCCAGAAACACAGCGTCGACCCCTCGGGGCTTTGCGTCGTCGTAGACGAGATCGCGCTGCCCCTGGGGACGCTCCGCATGCGCGCGCGCGGCTCGGCCGGCGGGCACAAAGGCCTGAAGTCGGTCATCGCGCACCTGGGAAGCACCGACTTTCCGCGGCTGCGCGTGGGGGTCCGCGGCGAGAAATACTCGCGCGAGCGGGACCTCGCGGACTACGTGCTCGAGCCTTTCGCGAAGGCCGAGCGGGAACCGTTTGAAGACAGCGTCGGGCGGGCCGTCGAGGCCCTCAGGCTCTGGTTGACGCAAGGAATCGACGCCGCGATGCGGCGGGCGAATCATTCACCTTCCTCTCCGGACCGCCTCGATCCGGATTGACATCCATGAGGAGGAAATCATGAGGCTTTACGACATCGTCGTCCTGGTCACCCCGGACCTGTCCGACGACGAGGCGGCGAAAGTCGCGGGCGAGTACAAGAAGATCCTGGTCGACGGCGGGGCGACCGTCGTCAAGGACGAGCCGTGGGGCAAGCGGCGGCTCGCTTTCCCGATCCTGCGCAAGCGCGAAGCGCACTACGTCTACTGGCAGGTCGACGCGCCGCCTGCGGCGGTGGCGGAGGCCGAACGGCGGATGCGGCTCTCCGATCAGGTCCTCCGGCACCTGGCCGTGCGCGTCGACGAGGAGTTGAAACGCGCCGGCAAGATGGCCGAGCGCCTGAAGAAGAAGGCGGCCAAGCGTCCGCCCCGTCCGCCGGCGCCTCCCGCCGAGACGGCGGCGGAGCCGGTGGTCGCCGAGAGGAGCGAGTCATGAGAATGGGCGGGGGATCCGGACGCCCGTCGGGACGGGGCGGCGCGGCCAGCCGCGACGGCAAGGGCGGACCGCGCAAGAAGTTTTTCGTCCGGCGGCGGAAGGTCTGCAAGTTCTGCGCGGAGAAGCTCGAGTACGTCGACTGGAAGGACGTCAAGCTGCTCCAGGGCTTCATTCCCGAGCGGGGCAAGATCCTTCCGCGCCGGATCTCCGGAACCTGCGCGCTCCATCAGCGCAAGCTCCAGACGGCCATCAAGCGCGCGCGGTCGATCGCCCTGCTGCCGTACGCAACGGACTAGCCGGGTGGAGGCGATGGCCTCTTCGGAGCCCCTGGGCCGCCGGGACCTCGTGCCCGGCCGTCTCGAAATCCCGCTGGCGGCCCTCGCGGCGGCCGCGGCGTTTTCGGCGCTCTTCGTGGTGCCGGTCTTCGGCCTCCTGGGCGTGCCGCTGGCCTCGGTTCCGCTGGTGCGCCTGGCGCACCGGCGCGGCCTCGTCTCGGCGCTGATTGGCTGCGCGGCCGCCGTCGCCATCGTGTTCGGCGCGGGGTGGG
>JBASRI010000078.1:0-5279 GCA_049273755.1 Thermoanaerobaculia bacterium | reverse complement strand
CCCTCGAATCCGCCGACGTTCTGTAGCGGCCAGCATGCGTGTCAGGCGGATTCCCGATTCCCCGACTTCGTTACTCCGAGCAGCGCGGACAAGTCGTCGGAACGCACGATGCCGGATTGGCCTCGCTCAGTCCGTGAATGCATGGGCGTGTAGAAGAATTCGGCTGCGCGGTCCAGCGGCGCTAGCCGGGCGGGGGTTCCGGCCGCCGCGCGTGCACGAGGATTCGCCGGTACGTGAAGAAGTAGGGGCGCTCGTCTGGGATCATCCGGAAGAGAGTCGCGCGGTAGCGCTTCACGAACTCGGCATAGAGCGCTGCCGGGAGGCGGCCCCGGTAGTCCGAGAGAAGCGACCCCTCGACCCACGCGACGATGCCCTTCCGCGACTCGAGGCGGGTCCCGTAGATCTGGAGACGCACGGTCTGCTCCGCGTAACCGAGCTGATCGAGGAGCGAAGCGTACGACTCCGGCGCGCGAACGGAGCGGGGGTGCGACGTGCCGCAGAGCGCCGTCCGGAACGGCTCCTGCCCGGCAACCTCCGCAGCGGCACGGTGCGATGGGTGCTCGAAGTTGTCCGGGACCTGGAAGGCGAGTTGGCCGCCGGGCTTGACCGCCGCCGTCAGGCGCGTGAGGAGCGCCGGATGATCCGGAAGCCAATGCAACGCCGCGTTGGAGAAGACGAGGTCGAAGGGCTGTTTCGGCGCGAAATGGGCGATGTCGCTGCGCTCGAAACGGACGCCTCCGCCGGCGTACGCCGCTGCCTTGCCCAGCATTGCCTCCGAGGAGTCGATGCCGAGGGTTTCCTCCGCGCTGGTCTTCTCGTGCAGCGCCCGCGTCCACTCGCCCGTGCCGCAGCCCAGGTCCACGGCGCGCCCCCCCGGAATCGGCGCGACGAGAGCGAGCAGGTCGTCGAACGGGCGGCGCCGCTCGGCCGCGAAGCGCGCATAGGCCTCGGGATCCCAGCCGTCCCGGCTCAATAGACGACCTTCTCCAGGAAGAGGCCCGACGGGGGAGCCGTCCACTTCGCCGGCGCGCCCGAACGCTCGGCCAGAAGCTTCTCCACCCCCGCCGCGTCGAGGTTGCCCCGCCCGACCTCGACGAGCGTTCCGGCGAGGCGCCGAACCATCTTCCACAGGTAGTGCGATGCCGTGATCCGGAAGTGGATCTCCTCGAAGACGTCGAGGACCTCGCTCTTCTCGACGACGACGATCGTAGAGTCCTGACCCTCGGGGTTCTCGCAGAACGAGCCGAAGTCGTGCCGTCCCTCGAAGAGCTTCGCCGCGCGGCGCATCGACGGCAGATCCAGTCGGTCCTTGACCCACCACACGAGGCGCTTGTCGAACGCGGTCCGGCGGCGGGAGATGCGGTAGAGGTACGTGCGCGACTTCGCGTCGTGGCGGGCGTGGAATCGCGGCGCCGCCTTCTCGACCGACAGAATGTTCACGTCGAAGGGCAGCCGGTCGTTGAGACCTTCGAGGATCTGCCTCGGAGGCAGGTCCTTTCGCGCCTTCAGATGCGCGACCTGCGCCAGAGCGTGGACGCCGGCGTCGGTGCGCCCGGAGCCGCCCACGGCGGCATCCGGGCCCAGGAGCTCGCCGGCCGCGTGGACCAGCACGCCCTGGACCGTGCGGTCCGTGTTCCTCTGCGTCTGCCAGCCGCGGTAGCGCGTGCCGTCGTATTCGAGCGTCACCTTCCAGGTGGGCACGGGCGAAGTCTACCGGGCGAAGCGCCGCGGGAAGGACGTCTTCGTCCTCTACGGGCGGGGCGGCGACATCGGCTTCCTCGAGCGCCTGAGCGCTGGCGGTGCGGCGTCAGCGCCCGCAGCGCAGCGCCACCCGCTCCGTGATCTCCCGGGGGTCCGGCGGCGTCTCGCCCAGGCCGAGCGTGTGGAGAGTTTCGTGAATGATCGTGTTGGCGGCGAGCCCGGCGTTCCAGCGCTGCTGCGCGGAGAACTGATTCCAGCAGATGTGGACGGCGCGGCTGCCGGGATTGGTCCAGGCCAGGACGGCGCTGTTGTTGCAAGGCTCCGTCGGCCGGCCGTCGTAGAACAGCACGAGCCCGAGATACGACGGGGCGGAGGCTCCGGCCTCCGCGAGGTTGCGGTCGAGGCGGCGGCCGTCCATGTCCACGAAGTCGGTGAAGATCTCGGCGCAGCGGCTGTCCGAGAGCCGGCGCAGCGCTTCGTCGAGCGCGGGCTTCAAGGCGCGGGGGAGGCGCCGGTCGATGAAGAATGGGATCGCCAGCGGCTGCACGCTCGCCGCGGCGATGAGGGCGGATTCGGTTTCGCAGAGAGCGGCGCCGCGGAGGAGCGCGAGAACGGCCGCAGCGCCGATCGCCCGCCTCAACATGGCGATGCGCCTGCGAGCCGGAAGGTCCACGGGACTCTCCCGCGGGGAGAGCGCGGGCCGGGAATTCGCGGGGCGCCTCCGCCGCTATCCCTGACGTTCGCCGAGGAGGCCCGCCCCGGTCTTGATGGTCCAATTCGAAAGTCTTGGGTTTTTCTTGAGGGTCAGCGATGCGCATTCGATTCGGCGAGTGCACTTTTGACGCAGTCCGGCGCGAGCTGATGCGCGACGGCGCCCCCGCTCACCTTTCGCCGAAGGCCTTCGAGCTGCTCCGGCTCCTCATCGAGCAGCGCCCCCGCCCGATCTCCAAGGACGAGCTCTTCGAGCGCTTGTGGCCCAAGACGTTCGTGACCGAGGCGAGTCTTGCGGGCTTGATCGCGGAAATCCGGCGCGAGGTTGGCGACGACGCCCGGGCGCCGCACCACGTGCGCACGGTCCACGGCTTCGGCTACGCCTTTGCGGACGAGGGGGCGTCCGCGGCGGACGAGGGCGTTTTCCGGCTGGTCTGGGGCACCCGCGAGGTCCCGCTTTCGGAGGGGGAGAACGAGATCGGCCGCGAGCCGGACTGTGTGATCTCGATCGACGACGCGACGGTCTCGCGGCGCCACGCCCGGGTCATCATCTCGGGGCGGGAGGCGGCGCTCGAGGATCTGGGCAGCAAGAACGGCACGTGGCTCCGGGGCCGGCGAGTCGCGGGTCGCGAGCCGCTGCGCGACGGCGACCCGATCCGGATCGGCTCGGTGCCCATGGTGTTTCGCTGCTTCGCCTCCGGAGGTTCCACGCAGACGCAGGTCCGCTAGCTCCCGCTCTCGTCCCCGGAGTCGACGCCTTCGTCCCGAGATCGGTGGGACCCGTCCTTCTCATCGGAACCTCCTCCAAGAAGAAACGTAACCGGAGAGACGGCTCTCTGTCGGCAGGAGCCTCCAATGCACCTTTCCTCGGGCACACGTCTCGGCCAGTACGAGATCCTGGCCCGCCTCGGGGCCGGGGGGATGGGGGAGGTCTACCGCGCGCTCGACACCCGGCTGAATCGCGAAGTCGCCGTCAAGGCGCTGTCGCGAGAGTTCGCCGCGGATCCGCAGCGTCTCTCGAGGTTCCAGAGCGAGGCCCGCTCGGCCTCCGCCTTGAACCATCCCAACATCGTCACGATCCACGAGATCGGCCAGGCCGCCTCGACGCCCTTCATCGTGATGGAGCTCGTCGACGGACGCACGCTGCGGGACCTGCTCTCGGCGGGGCCGCTCCCGGTGCGGCGGGCCGTCAACATCGCCGCGCAGCTCTCCGACGCCCTCGCCCGGGCTCACGACGCCGGGATCGTGCACCGAGACCTCAAGCCCGAGAACGTGATGGTCACGCGGGACGGCTTCGCCAAGATCCTGGACTTCGGGCTGGCCAAGGTCGAGCGCCGCGCCAACGGCAACGGTCCCGCGCGGGAGGACCAGACAATGACCGAGGAGACGCGCGAAGGCGCGGTCGTGGGAACCGCCGGCTACATGTCGCCCGAGCAGGCCAGCGGCCAGCCGGTGGATTTTCGGTCCGACCAGTTCGCCTTCGGGTCTCTTCTCTACGAGATACTGGCCGGGCAGCGCGCCTTCCACAAGGCCACGCGCGCGGAGACGCTCGCGGCGATCATCCGCGAGGACCCCGAGCCGCTGGCGACGCTGGCTCCGCGGGTCCCGCCACCGCTGGTCTGGATCGCGGAGCGGTGCCTGTCCAGGGCGCCCGAGGACCGTTACGCTTCGACGCGCGACCTGGCGCGAGACCTCCAGAGCGTGCGCGACCACTTCTCGCAGATCGACGTCGAGGCCGCGCCCCCGCCGGTTCCGGCCGAGCCGCGGCGCTCGCGCCTGTGGCTCTCGACTGGAGTGGCCCTGGCGGTGGCGGGACTGGTCGCTTCGGCCTACTTCTTCGGCTCCGCGGCGCGCGAGCGCGGGCTCCCCGCGTTCCACCGCATCACCTTCCAAGAAGGAACGGTGTGGTCGGCGCGCTTTGCCCCCGACGGCAGGGCCATCGTGTACGGCGCGGCGTGGAACGGAGGTCCGATCCAGATCTACACGACGCGGCCCGAGCTGCCGGAGTCCGTTCCGCTGGCGCTGCCTCCGGCGAGCGTGCTGGCGATCTCGGCCTCGGGCGAGATGGCGATCTCGCTCGGCGCCCGGCCCGTCACTCCCTTCACGACCGCCGGCACGCTCGCGCGTTCGACGCTCTCGGGCGGTGAGCCGCGCGAGATCGCCGAGTCGGTGCAGTCGGCCGACTGGTCTCCCGACGGCACTTCGCTGGCCATCGCCCGCAGCGTCAACGGGCGAAGCCGGATCGAGTTCCCGATCGGGCGGACGCTGGCGGAGACGGCTTCGGGGTTCTTCAGCCATCCCCGCGTCTCTCCCCGCGGCGAGCTCGTCGCGTTCCTGGAGCATCCGATGCGCGGCGACGACTCCGGTTCCGTCGCCGTCGTGGACCGCGACGGCAACAAGAGGATCCTGTCCTCGGGCTGGATCACGGCCCGAGGACTGGCCTGGTCCCCGGACGGGACCGAAGTCTGGTTCACCGCCGCTTCCGTCGGCGGCGCCCGAGCGCTCCACGCCGTGTCGCTCTCCGGGCGACGCCGGCTCCTGGCGCGCGTGCCCGGGGCTCTCACGCTCCACGACGTGTCCCGCGAGGGGCGCGTGCTCCTGGCGCTCGAGCACTCCCGCGAGGGGATCGTGGGGCTGCCGCCGGGCGAGGGGAAGGAACGCGACCTCTCCTGGCACGACTGGTCCCGGCCCGTGGACCTCACGCCGGACGGCACGACGCTGCTCTTCGATGAGACGGGGGAGGGCGGAGGCGCCGCGTACGGCGTTTACCTGCGCGCGACCGACGGCTCGCCGGCGGTTCGCCTGGGCGACGGCCGCGGCCTGGCGCTCTCGCCCGACGGCCGCTGGGCTCTCTCTTCGCCCAACGC
>JBASRI010000062.1:0-2086 GCA_049273755.1 Thermoanaerobaculia bacterium | reverse complement strand
GCGAAGTCCCGGTCGCCGTTGCCTCGCCCGCGCCGCAGGCGCCTCCCCCGTCGGCCGGCGCCCTTCCCGAGTCGCCCCTGGGGACGGCGGCCACGGCGGAGGACGCGGCGATCACCGTCGAGGTCCGACGAAGGCTGGAAGGCGCGGCGCCGGCCCGGCGGATTCAGGTCTCGACACGGCGCGGCGTCGTGACCCTGTCGGGCGCCGTCGACACCGAGCAGGAAAAGTCGGAGGCGCTCGAGGCCGCCCGGAAGACCCCGGGCGTCTCGCGCGTCGAGGACCGCCTGGTCGTGCTCGTCTCCTAGGTCATCGCGCGGGCAGGAGCGCCGACTTCACGAGGTGCGCGGCGCCGCTGAAGGAGAATGGCAGCGACGACGTCATGAAACAGGAGTGCGTGCACCAGCACTCGCGGCGCGCGATCCGGCGGCGCATCTCGACGGCCTTCTCCGAGAACCAGGCCTTCTTGAACGAGTACCCGAAGTCGCGGATGTTCCCGATTTCCCACTGCACCTCGCAGAGCGCGACCGTGCCCTCGGGGTTGAGGACGCCGGAGATCGTACCCGCGTAGCAGGGATAAACCATCCGCTCCTGCTCCAGCGTCTCGAGCTCGGCGGTCCGCGCTCCCACCTTGAGGTTGCGCAGCACCGGGTTGTAGCTCCCGAAACGCCCCCAGTAGGGACGCAGGAACCGGAGCGCCTCGGCGTACTCGGGGGGCGTCAGGGCGCGGATCGACGGGTCCGGGAACGGCGGCCGCAGCAGCTCGAAGGAGTGAAAGTCGATCTCCGGCAGGTTCTCGGCCACCCACGCCGTGATCTCCGGCAGATCGTTCTGGTTGAACGAGGCCAGCACCGTCTGGACGTTGAGCGTGAAGCCGCGCGAGCGCTTCTTCAAGGCCGCGAGGCGGCGGTACGTCTCGACGAGTTTCGGGAAGTTGCCCGGCGCGCCGCGGATGACGTCGTGCCGTTCTCCCAGGTGGTCCATCGACAGGCCCACCGTGAACGTCTGGCGCTCGTCTTTTCGCGATTCGAGGACTCGCGCGACGATCGCCTCCACCTGCTCGGGGATGATCGAGTTGGTCGGCATCGTCACGTTCGAGGAATCGTGCCTGCGGTAGAGAAGCTTCGTGATCTCCGGCAGGTCCCGGTTCAGAGTCGGCTCGCCGCCGGTCAGGACGACCGAGAAGAGATCGCCGAGGTCCGCGAGGGAGCGGTCGTACTCCTCGAGCTGCAGCTCGAGGTGCCGGTTGACGTTCAGGTGGTCCCAGTAGAAGCAGGTCACGCACTTCGAGTTGCAGAGGTTGGTCATCCCCAGGATCAGGTAGCGCGGCAGGGTCTCCCGCCCGCGGAACCAGTGCGCGGCCAGCGTGAGGTTGTTCATCGGCCCGCCGCGGCGAGCACGCCCCGGCCGATTCCGGCCAGGAGTCCAGCGAGGTACGTCGCGTGGTGGACGGCAAACGCGAACGGCACCGCCGGAAGAAGGGCGGGATCGCGGCGCCAGACCGGGAAGGACAGCGCGCTCGTCAGGCCCGCGTAGAGCACCGCGGCCGGAACCAGGAACCGGGCGCCGAAGAGCGCGACTCCGGCCGACCCGGCGAAGGCGGCCGCCAGGAACGCGGCGATGCGCCCGCGGGCGTGGAGCCCCGGCCGCTCGACGAGAAGCCGGCCCGTCTTGACCCGGTACCGCCAGCGCTGGGCCAGGTAGGGCCCCGGAAACGCGCGGCGGCGGTGGCGCACGCGCGCGTCCGGGTCGAGAACGACCCGGGCCCCGGACTCGAGCGCGCGGCGCACGAAGTCCGTGTCCTCGCCGATGTAGCCGAAGCCTTCGTCAAACCCGCGCAGGCGCTCGAAGGTCTCGCGCCGGACGAAGAGATTGCACAGCGCGACGTCGTGCGGGGAGCGGACCGGCCCTCCGCGCGGGTTCCACTCGTGCGCCGGAACGCCGCTGCCGATCCAGGGCGTGGCCAGCAACAGGTTCGCGAGCCGTTCCCCGTACGGCGCCTCGCGCGGTCCCGGATCGGGGCCTCCCACGACGTCGGCGCCGGCGCATGCCCGCGCGCCGGCAGAAAGCCACCCCGGCTCGGCCGCCG
>JBASRI010000051.1:0-5487 GCA_049273755.1 Thermoanaerobaculia bacterium | reverse complement strand
CGAGAACAAGCGGCGCGGCGTCCCCGACGTGCTCTGGGACAGTCGGGCCTAGAGGCGCGGCCATGAGGCCGCGCATCGTTTCGTTGCTGCCCGCGGGGACCGAGATCGTCGCGGCTCTCGGATTCGAAGAGTCTCTCGTCGGGCGCTCGCACGAGTGCGACTTCCCGGCCGGCGTCGAGCGCGTGCCGATCTGCACGGAGCCGCGCCTGAATCCGCGGGCGGCCGGAGACGAGATCCATCGGTCCGTGGAGCGCCTCCTCTCGGACAGTCTCTCGGTCTACCGCGTCGATGCGGCGCGGTTAAAGGCTCTCGCTCCCACACACGTCGTCACGCAGGTCCAATGCGAGGTCTGCGCGGTTTCTCTCGCCGACGTCGAGCGGGCCCTCCTCGGCTGGACCGGCCGGCCGCCTCGGCTCGTGTCGCTGTCGGCGGCGCGGCTCGAGGACGTCTTCGAGGACATGCGGAGAACCGCTGGATGCCTGGGCGCGGAGGAGCGCGGGCAGGCGCTGGTCGACGGCCTCGCACGGCGAATCGAAGCGGTCGCCGCGAAAGCGCGCGCGGCGGATACGCGGCCGCGCGTCGCCGCCATCGAGTGGCTTTCACCGCTGATGGCGGCCGGCAACTGGATGCCGGAGCTCGTCGCGCTCGCGGGCGGCGAGAACCTCTTCGGCGCCGCCGGCCGGCATTCGCCCTGGCTCGACTGGGTAGAGGTCGCGGCGGCGGACCCGGACGTCCTGGTCGCCTTTCCCTGCGGCTTCTCCCTGGCGCGGACCGTCGAGGAAGCTGGTATCCTGCCGGCGCTGCCCGGGTGGGACCGCTTGCGCGCGGTACGGGACGGGCGCGTGTTTCTCGCGGATGGCAACGCGTACTTCAATCGCCCCGGACCGCGGCTGGTCGAGACGCTCGAGATCCTGGCAGAGATCCTGCACCCGACTCACTTCGGTTTCGGGCACGAGGGGACGGGGTGGACACGCCTCGGATAACATCAGGGGTCTGATGCGCAGAGCGGTCGCCGTTTTCGTCGTCGTCGCCGTCTTCGCGCCCGCGTCGTTCGCGGCGGTGGCGCGCTTCGACGCCGCGCGGTGCGCCATGGCATGCCATGCGGATGGGTCCGCGGCCGGGGCGTCGTGTTGCCTCGTCGGAGGCGGCGCGGACGGACCGGTCTTCAAGACCTGCACCCAATCCCGCGACGGCGTGCCTCTGCCCCCGACCTGCCGCCTGGCTTCGCCGCGCGCGGCGGACGTTCTGCCGGCTCCCCTTCTCGCCGGCCGCGTCGACGTGTCCACTCCCATGCGGCCGATCTCCCGCTCTCACGAGCCCGCCGATCCGGTCCCCCTCCTTTTTTCCTGATTCCGCGGCTCGAATCACGGAAAAAGGAGAGTCTCCATGCAATTGCGGAAGTTTCCTTCCGCGGCGCTGGCGTTGGCCTTCGCCGCGGCGATTCTCACGCCCGGTGACGCCCGGGCCTGCTCGATCTGCCGATGCGGCGATCCGACCTTCAACGCTCTCGGCTCGAACGTCTACGCGGACGGCGCCTTCCACCTGGCTCTGGACTGGGACCGGTTTGACAAGGAGCAGGGCGTCTTCGCCCAGCGCGGCGAGACCGAGACGCTCCTCGAGAACCGCGTCACAGCGACGCTGTCGTACGCCTTCGCCCAGCGGTTCAACGTCGTCGCGCGCATCCCTTACAGCGTCAAGTCCCTGACCGAAGGGGAGACGGTCACCGACACGCACGGATTCGCGGACCCCGAGATCTATGCGCTGGTGCGCCTCTGGTCGTCGAGCTTCGGCCCGGGGCTTGGCCGCCGCACCTGGCTCTCGGCGCTCTTCGGCGTCAAGACACCCTGGGGCCAGAACGACGTCCAGCACGACGGCGTGCGCGTCGACGAGCACTCGCAGCCGGGCACGGGCTCGACCGACCTCTTCGGGGGCCTGTCGTTCCTGCACCTCTTCGACGAGAAGTCTGCGCTCTTCGCGTCGGTCCAGTACCGCGGGACGGGCCGCAACGACTTCGGCTACAAGTACGGCAACATCACGCTCGCCAACGTTGCCTACGAACGTAAGATCTTCGAGCCCCTCGACGCCGTCGTCGAGCTCAACTACCGGTATGCCGGCAAGGACCAGGTCGACGTCGAGGGCGTCCAGGATCTCAACACCGGCGGGAGCATCCTGTACATCACGCCGCGTCTGCTCTTCAGCATCACCGAGCGCCTCGTCGCACGCGTGAGCGTGCTGATCCCGACTTGGAAGGCCTTGAACGGGCAGCAGACCGAAAAGGCCGTGTACAACGCCGGACTGACGTATGTGTTTTGAGGCTGTTTGTCATCCCGAGCGCAGCGAGGGATCCCTTTGGAGCAGCCGTGCGGCTTCGAAAGGGATCCCTCGGGCCTGCGGCCCTCGGGATGACAAGGTCGCGGCGGCCCTCGTGATGACAAGGTCGCGGCGCTCCTCGGGATGACACTTCCCTACGCTTCGTCGGTTCCGGTGTCCGCCGAAGTCCGTCGTTTCGGGTGGATCGAGTAGCCGAGCAGGAAGATCAGGCCCAGCGCGGCGTGGGCATAGCCTGCCGCGCGCGTGAAGCCGGGGGCGGTGAACACTTGTACGAGGTAGCCGGTGAGGGCCAGAGGCAGGAAGAGCCAGAGCATCGCGGTCCCGGTGCGCCGGCCGTTGGACTCGCCGCTGCGGATGCGCGCGAGCGCGTGGCGCCGCAGGAGAAGCCCGACGCCCATGACGGCGAAGGGCGCGACGAGGATGTGCGCCTTCATGAACCACGGCTGCAAGGGATGGCTCACCCGCGAATCGGGATCAGAGCCCGGCACGAAGTACTTGAAGAGGCCGTAGAGAACGCCTGTCACCGATACGGCGATCAGGGCGGAGTGGTTCCACCAGGCCTCCCAGCGCTTCATCGGGAGTCCGTCTTGGCCGGGGGAGGGTGGAGAACGCGATGGAGCGCGAGTACGCGGCGCGCGGCGTCGGTCGTGGCCCGCGCCGTCAGCGTCGCGCCGGTGACGGGACGGATGGCGCGCTTCATCGAGAGCTCGGCGTCCAGCGCCTTTCCCGAGAATTGCGCGTACCACCGGGCCCGAGGCAGATACTCCTCGGGCTCCGAGAACGAAAGAACCTCGATCCGCGCGATCGCGCCCGACGGATCGATCACGACCATGATGGTCTCGGGCATCGTGCGCACCACGTGCGCGTCGAAGTACGCCGTGCCGACGTCCTTCCCGTCCTTCCTCGCCGCGTAGAAGGTCACGAGCGCTCCGGGCAGCGCCTCGTCGCCCGAGAGCTTCTGCGCCTCCCGCTGCTGTTCCGCGGTCAGAAACGCGGTCTTCCTCTCGACCGAGGCTCCCGGAAACGCGAGCTTCAGCGCCTCTTCCCGCGTCAGATAGACCTTGGCCGCCGCGGGCGCCGCCAGAAGGGCGCCCGAGACGACCGCCGGGGCAAGCCTCCGAAGATTCACTCTAGAAAATGTATCCGAGCGCCGCGTTCCACTGGTTGACCCCCGTCGAGGCGGCGTTGTGCCGCTGCTGCCAGTCGGCCTTCAGGACCAGCCGATCGATCGGCTTGAAAGCGAGGCCGAGTGTGAGCTCCTGGTTGTCGTTGGCCGGGTTACGCTCGTAGCCCACCGGGACCGCGGCCTGCGTGTCGTACCGCTCGTAGCGCACGAACGGCAGCAGCGACATCTTGGACCCCGGATTCAGGGAGAGGACGTCGAAGGCGGCCTGCAGGTACCACCCCTCCTGACGGCTCCCGATCGACGCGGCACCCTCGAAACCGTTCGCCTGGTTGATCAGCTCCGCCTGGCCGATCGACGTGCGGGCGTAGAGGCCGCGCAGCCACAGACCGCGCCACTGCCAGTCGGCGTGGACGTCGAACACCGTCGTCAGCCCTTTGATCTCTTGTCCCGACGGCGTGCGCCGTCCCTGTCCGGAGTCACCCGAGAAAACGGACGCTCCCACGAGAAGACCCGGGACGCCGACGTAGTCGAGGCGCGCCGTCACCGCCCAATCCTTCGCGAGTGCCTCGGAGCCCTCCTGGCGCCCTTCGAGGATGCCTTCCCCGGCGTTGTATCCAGCGGCATTCAACCCATTGACGACGTAGGCGCGGTAGGAGAGCGGCCCCGCCTCGCCGTAGAGGCCGCCGCCGATCTCCCGCCAGGTCGTCGGGAGGATGAAGCTCTCGACGTCGGGCCGCCGAGCGCCCAGGAACGCCGTCGGCTCGTGCTGTTCGTTGACGAGACCCATCGGGATGAGCACGAGCCCGGCCCGCGCGTTGAAGGGCCGCGAGTGCATGTAGTCGACGTAGGCAAACTCGACTTCGGCCTCGCCGCCCTTGTCGCGGCCGACGACGGCGTTGGCGTACTCGATCTCGGTGTTCAGGACGAAGTGGTCGTCGAACTTGTAGCCCAGGTACAGGACGGCGCGCAGCAGCGTGATCTGGTCGGTGTCCTGCGAGGGCTCGCCGCTCTGGTTGTTTTTGGCGAAGTTCTGGTAGAGCGCCTCTCCGTACCCTCCGATCGACACGCCCTGCCTGATGCCGTAGACCTTCGCGGCGGAGAGGCCGAGACCGTAGCGCTGAGCCGTCGACGGCGCCCCGAGCTTCGCCGGCTCCACGGCTGCGACGGCCGGCGCCGCAGCGACGCCCCCGGCTGGAGCGCCTTGCGCCTCGCCCAGCTTGAGCGCCTCGATCTCCGCGGCGAGAACGTCGATGCGCCGCTCGATCTCGGCCAGCCGCGCGTCCATGGCGCCGCCCGCGGAGGCCTTGATGGCGGCGATCTCGGCTCGGGTGTCGGCGAGAAGCTTCTCGAGCCGCTGGATGCGGTCCTCGGGCGAGTTGGGAACCGGAGTAGGAGTCGGAGACGGCGCCTGGGCCAGCGCGACGGCGGCCGACGCGCCGGCGAGAATGCAGACACTCAGGAATCGGGAGAAGCCATGCATGGGGTCGTTCCTCCTTCAGTGATGAATGGTCGAGAGGCCGCGGACGGCCTCGGGGTCGCTGGAGACGACGAGACGGAGGATTCCAGCGGAGGCGACGGCGTCCAGCACGCCGCCGCGGTCGATCAAAAAGAGAACCTCGTTCGGAACGCCTTCGCGACGCAGCGCGCTCGAGAGCGCCAGCCCTTTCTCGGGTCCAAGGACGAAGTAAGCGGTCGAGAGCAGATCGGCCACGAGGCCGGAGGGTGTGACGACCGTGGCCGAGCCGAAGTCGGGAGCCGGTTCTCCAGTGTGCGGGTCGAGCAGGTGGCCGATCGAGCGGCCGGCGACCACGCGGCGGCGCTCCGAGTCGCCGGAGGTCGAGACGGAGACGTCCCCGAGGGCGAGGGTCACGACGGGCCGCTCGCGGTCCCGCGGATGCGCGATTGCGATCGTCCACGGCTCTCCCGGGGCGCGCCGGCCTCGCGCGAGCACCTGCCCGCCGAGATCCACGAGAGCGTTCGCGATTCCGGCCGCCTCCAGCCGCTCGGCCGCGCGGTCCAGCGCGTAGCCC
>JBASRI010000033.1:0-6804 GCA_049273755.1 Thermoanaerobaculia bacterium | reverse complement strand
ATCTCGGAGAGCGCGGCGCGCGAGACCTGCCACGCCGGCACGAGGCCGAAGGCGAGTCCGGTGACGAGCGAGGAGCCGACGGCGAACGCGACGACCGCGAGATCGAGGCGGACCTCGCCCAGGCGCGGGATGTCCGAGGGGGCCAGCGCCTTGAGCAGGTCCACGCCCCACAACGCGAGCAGGACGCCGACGAGGCAGCCGCCGAGTGAGAGCAGCAGGCTCTCCGTCAGGAGCTGACGCAGCAGGCGCCCCCGCCCCGCTCCCAGGGCCGCGCGCACGGCGATCTCCTTTTCGCGCGCCGAGGCGCGCGCCAGCAGCATGTTGGCGACGTTGCCCGCCGCGATCAAGAGCACGACGACGACCGCCCCGAGCAGCGCAAGCAAGGCCGGCCGCACCGAGCCCACCATCTGCTCCTGCGCCGGCAGGAGCCGCGCGCCGAACCCCCTGTCGCTGTTGGGGTGCTCGCGCTCGAGCCGGGAGGCCAGCGCCGAGAAGTCGGAGCGCGCAGCGTCGAGCGCGACGCCTGGGCGCAGCCGTCCGATGGCGCCCAGGTAGTGGCCGTTGCGGTTGTCGAGCGCGAAGCCCCGGGACGTCGGAACGAAGACCTCCGTGCCCGGATCCAGGTCGTAGAGCGGCAGGCCCGCCGGCACGACGCCAATGATCGTGAACGCCGTGCCGTCGAGCGTGATCGCGGAGCCGACGGCGCGCGGATCGCGCCCGAACCGGCGCGTCCAGAGATTCGAGGCGATGACGGCGAGAGCATCCTTCCCGGCGACGTCCTCGCCGGCGGCGAACGTTCGCCCGATCAGGGGCCGCACGCCGAGGAGCCTGAAGAAGTCGGCCGATACGAGGGCCGCTCTCAGACGCTCGGGCGTCTCTCCGCCGCTGACGTTGAAGGTCCAGTCGGTGTAGGCGGCCAACGCCTCCATCGAGCGGTTCTGATCGCGCCAATCCCGAAAGACCGGCGGCGCGAAGGGGATCTCGGCGCGCCTCTGTCCCTGGCGCTCGGCCGTCTCCCAGACCTGGACGATCCGTTCGGGCTCGGTGTAGGGGAGCGGGCGCAGAAGGATCCCGCGCACGACGCTGAAGATCGCGGTGTTGGCGCCGATCCCGAGCGCGAGCGTGGCGATCGCAACCGCTGTAAAGCCGGGGTTTTTCGCGAGCCAGCGCAGGGCGTAGCGGAGGTCCTGGCGAAGAGTAGTCATGGCGGCTCCTCTCGCTTACACGCGATATCCGCTCTCTTTGAGCTCCCCCTCGGAGTGCGCCCGCTCCTCGCCCCTCTCTTCCTCGACGACGCGGCCGTCGAAGAGGTGGATCGTGCGCCCGGCGTGCTTGGCGAAGCGCGGATCGTGCGTGACCATGCAGATGGTGGCGCCGGCGCGGTGTAAGTCCTGAAGCAGCCCCATGACCGCCTCGCCGTTGACCGAGTCGAGGTTGCCCGTGGGCTCGTCGGCCAGCAGGATCAGGGGCGAGCCCGCGATCGCGCGCGCGACGGCCACGCGCTGCTGTTGGCCGCCCGAGAGCTGCGAGGGAAAGTGCTTCATGCGATGCGCCATGCCGACTTTCTCGAGGGACTCGTGGACGCGCTTCTTGCGCTCGTGCGCGGGCATGCCGCGGTAGGTCAGCGGCAGCTCGACGTTCTCGTAGACCGACAGGTCGCCGATCAGGTTGAAGCTCTGGAAGATGAAGCCGATCTCGCGGTTGCGAATCCGCGCGCGCTCGGAGAGCGTCAGCGACTCGGCGGGCTTCCCGTTCAGGGAGTATTTGCCCTCGGTCGGCGAGTCGAGCAGGCCCAGCAGCGACAGAAGCGTCGACTTGCCGCAGCCCGATGGGCCGGCGATCGAGACGTACTCGCCGTGCTGGATCTCCAGGTGGACCCCGGAGAGGGCGTGCGTCTCGACCTCGTCGGTGAAGAAGACCTTCGTGACCCCGTCGAGCTTGATGACCGGATGACCGTTCGTGCTCATTCGTCCCTCACTTCAAGCGCACTCTGTCGTACGCGTCCCACGCACTCATGTCCGAGAGAATCACCTTGTCGCCGGGCTTCAGGCCCTCGAGGATCTCGACCGTGTTGACCGAGCTCTTGCCCAGCCGCACCTTGACCCGGGTCGCCTCGTCGCCGTCCTCGTGGACGCGGAAAAGCCCCACGAGGCTCTTCTCCTGCCCGAACGCGGGCCGGCCCATATAGAGCACGTCCTTGAGGCGGTCGAGCTCGACGACGCCGTCGACCGAGAGGTCGGGCCGCGCGCCCTGAGGCAGCTCTCCCTCGAGCGCCACGTCCACCGTCACGGTTCCGTTCAGCACCGCGGGGTCGATTCGGACGACGCGTCCGGCGACGATGCCGTTGCGCGTGTCGATCGAAGCGGGCTGGCCGATCTGAATGTCCTTGGCCTGCGTCTCGGCGATCTTGAGCTGGGCCTTGAGCTTCGTCGGCTCGGCCACCTTCGCCAGCGTCGTGCCCGGCGCCACCTGCTGGCCGACCTGTACCGGCAGCTCCTGCAGAACGCCCGCGATCCCGGCGCGCACGTGGAGGTTGTCTCTCTGGGCGAGCTTCAGCGCCGCCAGCGCCTTGAGCTGCTCGACATGCGCCTCCTGCACGGCCACCTGAGCCTTCGCCGAGTCCGCGACGACCGCCAGCCGCCGCTCCTCGATCGCGTTGCGCGTGGCGAGCTCCTCGGCGCGGACCTTCGAGAGCTTGAGTGTCAGCTCCGCGACGAGGCCCTCCTTGAAGAGCCCTTCGTTCGTTTCGGCCTGGAGCTGCGCCTGGTGGTAGTCGGAGCGGACCGTCGCGGCCGCCGCCTCCTGGTCCATCAGGTCGCGCCCCGCCCGCGCCTTGGCGTTGGCGAGCTCGGCCTGCCCCGCCCGCAGCTGCGACTCGGCGTCCAGCGCCTCGCGCTCGAGCGACGGGTTGGACATCTCGAGCAGGATCGAGTCGGGCTTGACCGGCGTGCCCGGCAGGATCACCTGCCGCTCGACCCGGCCTTCCGTGTCCGACGAGATCCACCGGATCTCCATCGGGACGAGCGTCCCCGGCCCGCGGACCTGGCGCACCATCGGCCCGCGCTTGACGGTGTCCATCCAGACCGTGCTCTTCTCGACCGTCGGCGCCGCGGGCTTCAGGCGCGAGAGCCCCAGAGTGATCAGCAGGATCGCCGCCGCTCCAGCCACGGCGAACAGGATCCGCTTCTTGCGGCGTTGCTCGGAAATGTCCTCGCGGATGATGTCCACGGTGTGGTTATAGGGCGAGAAGCGTGCCAGGCCGCCGCGGTCCTAAGTCCTTGAAAAGAAGGATAGAAGGCCGGCATCTCGGGTTCGGTTCTGCCCGGCGCCGGGACGGTCCTGTTCGATATCGAACACCGCGGCGGCCCGCTCAGCGTCCGTGGATCCGCATGCTCACGAGCTCGTCCACGGAGACCTGGGGATCGCGCGCCTTCATCTTCTTCACGAACTCGATCGAGACGCCGTGGATGCGCATCGAGATCAAGTCGTCGGGAAAAACGTCCCGGTAGCCGAGCGCCTGCAGATCCCGGGCGAACTCGGGCGAGACGCCGTGGATTCGCATGGAGACGAGGTCGTCCGCGGAGAGGTCCCTGTAGCCCAGCGCCTTCATGTCTCCCGCGAACTCCGGGGTCGCGCCGTGGATCCGCATGGACACCAGGTCGTCCGCGGAGAGGTCCGTGTAGCCGAGCTTCTTCAGGTCCCCGATGAAGTCTGGGTCGGCGCCATGGATGCGCATCGAGACGAGCTCGTCCGTCGAAAGGCTTGTGTATCCGAGGGCCTTGAGCGCGCGGATGAACTCGGGCCCGGCCCCGTGGATCCGCATCGAGACGAGGTCGTCCAGGGGAACGCGCCGGTAACCGAGCGCGTCGAGATCGCGGATGTACGCGCGGCTGACGTCGTGAACGGCGAGCGAGAAGAGGTCGTCGTCATCGCCCGTTCGATAGCCCATTTTCGCGAGCGCGGCGACATAATCCGGATTGGGATTGAAGGAGAAGTGCCCGGAGCCGCCGGTCTCGTCGAGGCGGCCGTCGAAGAGGATCGTGCCGGCGTCGCGGACGAGCTCGAAGTGCGCCGCCGCGTCGGCGGATCCCGCGGCAGGCCGTCGCAATCCCTGGAAGTCCTTCACCTCGTAGTCGTCCGAGCTGTTCCAGCTGCCGTGGCCGTGGGAGCCGCGTTTCAGCGTGAGTTGCAATGAGCCCTTCTCCTCGAAGTCGATCAGCCAGCGGCCGCGGACGCGTGCCGTTCCTTCCTCACCCAGAAGCCGGGGGGAAAACGTCAAGAGGAGAACGCCGAAGGCCAACAGGCGACAGAGAGCCTGGGTCGAGATGGTTCGATGCTCGCAAGTCATGGGTGGCCTCCTCGCCTTAGGACGGTGGAGGCACCCGGAAGGTTTTGCGGAAATCGGGGAGGTTGCGAGCAGGCGGATCTGTGGCGTGGACGGCGCCTAATTTAATTAAGTATAAATCTGCTTCTTCCTTATTTAGTACTGCTCCTTAGGCTTGCTGCCTTAATTGTATTTCGGAGCAGCATTGCGACCGTCAGCGGCCCCACGCCTCCCGGAACGGGCGTAATCCAGCTGGCAACGCGCGCCACGTCGTCGAAATCCACGTCGCCCACGATCGCTCGCCCCTTCTCCTCGAGGGCTGTGCGAACCCGGCTCGAGCGCCGCAAGTTCTCCGGCGCCCCGTCGAGCGAGGTGACTCGGTTGATGCCGACGTCGATCACGGCAGCGCCCTCTCGCACGAACTCGCGGGTCACGAATCCCGGCCGGCCGATCGCCGCCACGAGGATGTCGGCCTCGCGACAGACTGCCGGAAGCCCGCGGGTCTTGGAATGGCAAATAGTGACCGTCGCATCGCGTGCCATCAGGAGGGCCGCGATGGGCTTGCCGACGATCTCGCTGCGGCCGAGGACCACCGCTCGTTGCCCCTTGAGGGGGATGTCGTAGGCCGCAAGCAGCTCGATGATCCCGGCCGGCGTACAGGGAATGTACCGCGGCCGGCCCTGGTACAGGAGCCCGACGTTTTCGGGATGAAATCCGTCGACGTCCTTGAGCGGATGGACCGAATCGAGCACGCGTCTCGCGTCGTGCCCGGGCGGGAGCGGGAGCTGAACGAGGATCCCGTCGACGTCTCGGTCTCCGCTTGCCTGAGCGACTTCGCGGAGCAGTCGTTCCGGGGGAGCGTCGACCTGCAGTCGCACCGTCTCGGCGCGGATCCCGGCCTCGAGAGCGGCCTTGGTCTTCGAAGACACGTACACCTCGGAGGCTGGGTCCTGTCCGACGAGGATGACGCGCAGATGGGGAGGCGATCCGGGCGTGGCGGCAGCGTCCGCGCGGGTCTTTTGGCGAAACCGGCGGGCCAGGCTCGCTCCATCGAGAGTCCGGGCCCCGGTTTTTCGCTCCACGGCGCGAAGGATAGCGGAAGTTCGCCGGATCCTTGCCGGCTCGGCGATCGGGAAGGTAGACTCGGACGACTGAGAAAGCTCCCCCGGCTCGCCGCGGTCTTCGTCGCCGCCCTTGCGTCGCGGGCGGCGGGACAAGAATTCTCCGACGCGGACTTCTCCCAAGCTCGGCTCCGCGAGGGGAAGGAGGCCTACGCCGCGAAGCGCTCGGTCGAGGCCATCAACCAGCTCCGCATCGCGGCTTTTGGGTTTTTGGACAGGCCGGCCTTGCTTTGCGAGTCTCTCGTCTATCTTGCCCTCGCCGGCGAGGCCGCCGAACGCCACGCGGAGGCTCAGGCGACGGTGCAGCGCCTGGCCGACATCGAGGGCCGCTTCGTCGGGTGCGCGGAGGCGAGCCTCGACCGGGCGGTGCGTTCAGAGTTCGAATCAAAGTTTCACTTGCGCCTGCCCGTCGCGATGCCAGCGGCGGGAGCGCCGAAAGCGCCGACGCCTCGGCCTCCGGCGCCCACGCCGACGCCTCGACCAAGGAGTTAAGAACCACCCGCGAGAGACCGGCCCGGGTCTCCGGGCGCGTTTCCCTATAGAATCGAGCCTATCGTGAAGCAGGTGCCAGGCCTGCCCGGCGGCCGGGCGTGTTCGGGGTTTTTTCCGAGGTGGAAGCTGGTTGGTCCACTTTTTTCGCTAGCGCTTGCGGGCGTCGGCTGTTTCAAAGACCCTCCTACAGCTCCGATCACTCGAACCGAGCCGCCGACCCAGGTGCCGTCCGTGACGTTGACGCGGGTGCCCGGGAGCCCCACCGCACTCGCATCCCTGACTCCTACGGGCTCGCTGTCCTCGACGCCGACGCTTGCGCCCACATCCGGGACCGTGACGCCTCTCGTCTCTTCCACTCCGACCCACACGCCCACGGCGACGGTAACGTCCCGCTTCTCGGCAACGCCGACGCCCCCCGGGGTTCCGACGCGGACCGCGACTCCGACGGCGACGCCGTCCTCGACTCCGACCGCCACTCCGACCAGCACGCCCACGATCACTCTCACGCGGACCGCGACGCCGACCGGGACGTTCATTCCTCCGATATTCACCTTCACGTTCACACCATCTCGAACCTTCACGCCCTCTCCAACCTCGACGTTTACCTCGACACCGACACCGACGCCGACGCCGACCGCGACGTCGACGCCCGTCCCACCCACCGCGACTCCGACGGCGACGGCGACGCCAACGACCGTTCCCGATACGCCGACTCCGACTCCCACGGACACGCCGGCGCCGCCGACCGATACACCGACGCCGACGGATACACCGGTACCTACGGATACACCGACACCGACCCCGACTCCCTGAGCGGCCTATCCCGGTGTCAGAGGTCTGGGCGCGGCTGCGCCCGAACCGTATGAG
>JBASRI010000022.1:0-2470 GCA_049273755.1 Thermoanaerobaculia bacterium | reverse complement strand
GGTTGGGAACGCGCTCTTCTGGCTCCACTTGCCGCGGGGCGTATCGGGTCGGCGGGTCGCCGAGGCGGCGGCTGCCCGTGGAGTGGGGATCGCGCCGGGGGCGGACTTCGACCCGCGCGGAGAGGATCCCCCCAATCTGAGGTTATCGGTCTCTCGCGTGGACAAGAGGCAGGTCGACACGGGCATCCGGCTGCTGGCCGAGGCCGTGCGCGCGGTGATTGCGCAATCGGGCATCCGAGCGGTGCCGGTGGTGTGAAATGAGAGGGCGCTGGGCGGTAGGCGCTAGGCGCTAGGCGGACGGAACAGGCAACCAGCGCCCAGCGCCCAGCGCCGAGCGCCCCGGAAAGGAAGGAGAGTCATGAACCAGAGCGACAGTTTTCGAGTCAAGGTCGGCCTCGCCGAGATGCTCAAAGGCGGCGTCATCATGGACGTCGTCAACGCGGACCAGGCGAAGATCGCGGAGGCCGCCGGGGCGGCAGCCGTCATGGCGCTCGAGCGGGTGCCGGCGGACATCCGGCGCGACGGGGGAGTGGCGCGCATGTCGCCGGTCTCCAAGATCCGCGAGATCCAGCAGGCCGTCTCGATTCCGGTGATGGCGAAGTGCCGCATCGGACACCTGGCCGAGGCGCGGGTGCTCGAAGCGCTCAAGGTGGACTTCATCGACGAGTCGGAGGTTCTGACACCGGCCGACGAGGAAAACCACGTCTACAAGCACGATTTCGCGGTGCCCTTCGTGTGCGGCTGCCGCAACCTGGGCGAGGCGCTCCGGAGAATCGGCGAGGGCGCGGCCATGATCCGTACCAAGGGCGAGGCCGGCACGGGCGACATCGTGCACGCCGTCAAGCACCTGCGCGAGGTGCACCGCGAGATCAAGATGCTCACCCAGCTCTCCAAAGACGAGCTGATGGCCGCGGCCAAGCGGCTCCAGGCCCCCTTCGAGCTCGTTGCCGAAGTGGCCGAGAAGGGCAGGCTCCCGGTGCCGAACTTCGCGGCCGGCGGCATCGCCACGCCCGCGGACGCGGCATTGTGCATGCAGCTCGGAGCCGAGGCGATCTTCGTGGGGTCGGGGATCTTCAAGTCCGACGACCCGGAAAAACGCGCCCGCGCCATCGTTCAGGCGACGACGCACTGGCAGGACGCGCACGCTCTGCTGGCGGCCGAGGAGTCGCTCGGCTCGGGGATGAAAGGCATCGAGGCCGCGAGCCTGCCCGAGGAAGCGCAGCTTCAGACGCGCGGATGGTGAACCACGCAGGCGGCAGGGAAGCCGTCGCGCTCCTTGCCCTCCAGGGGGACTTCGAGGCGCACCGCAAAGCGCTGGCCGACGTCGGCGTCGAGAGCTTCGAAGCGAGGCGGCCGCGGGACCTCGAGGCGGCCTCCGGCCTCGTGATCCCGGGAGGCGAGTCCACCACGCTTTGGAAGTTCTTCGAGGCCGAGCCCTGGGAGGACGCCTTCCGATCCTTCGCGGCCGCCGGCCATCCGATCCTGGGCACGTGCGCGGGGGCGATCGTGCTCGCGCGCGAGGTCGCCAATCCCGCCCAGAAGGGCCTGGCGTTGATCGACATGGCCGTTGAGCGCAACGCCTACGGGCGTCAGCTCGACTCCTTCATCGCCGAAGTCGCCTGTCCGACGCTGGGGGGGCCGATGCCCGCCGTGTTCATCCGCGCTCCTCGGATCCGGCGGGTGGGAAAAGGGGTCGAGGTCCTCGGCTCGCACGAGGGGGAGCCGGTTCTCGTGCGCCAGGGCAACGTCACCGCCGCGACGTTCCACCCCGAGCTGACCTCCGACCGCCGGCTCCACCGGTCGCTGTTCGGCCAGGGGGCGCTCGACAGGAGGACCGCTTGAGCCTCGTTTCGATCGACAGCCGCGGCGACGGCATCGCCGTCGTAACCCTCGACCGCCCGAAAGCCAACGCCTTTTCGCCCGAGCTCATCGCGGAGCTCTCGGAGGCCTTCGCGTCGAGCGAGAAGGCGCGTGCCGTCGTTCTGGCCTCGGCCATGCCGGGGCTCTTCTCGGCGGGCTGGGACCTGCCGATCCTGATCAGCCGGGATCGCAGGGGCATGGAGGAGTTCGTCTCCGAATATTGCGGTCTCGTGCGGCAGATCTTCGTCTTCGGCCCGCCGGTCGTGGCGGCGTTGAACGGGCACGCGATCGCGGGAGGCCTCATCGTCGCGATGGCCGCCGACGAGCGGATCGCCGCCGAGGGCCGCGGCAAGTTCGGCCTCTCGGAGGTGATCCTGGGTGTTTCGGTGCCGCAGTGCCTCATGGAGCCGTTCCGCCACGGGATCGGTGCGCGCGCCATGGAGCGCCTCGCGGCCACGGGGGAGAACCTCTCGGTCGAGCGCGCCCTGGCCGTCGGCCTGGTGGATCGCGCGGTTCCGGCGGAGTCGCTGCTGGACGCCGCCGTCGAGCGCGCCGGATTCCTCGCAGGCCTCTCGGGGCCCGCCTACGCCGCGATCAAGCGGCGCAGCCG
>JBASRI010000016.1:0-1967 GCA_049273755.1 Thermoanaerobaculia bacterium | reverse complement strand
CTGCTCGCCGGGGCCGCGCTCGCCGGGCTGGTCGGCGTCTTCGTAGGGCTCGCCCGAGGAAACGACCGCGCCGCGTTTCTCGGCTCGTGCGCGTTTCTGGCGGGGCTCTCGACCGCGACGGCGGCCTGCGTCTTTCCGGTGATGCTGCGCTCGAGCGGCGATCCGGCGCTCTCCATGACCGCCGACAACTCGGGCGGCGATCCCAACGGACTCCGGACGGCGCTGGGCTGGTTCTCCGTGGGAATGCCGCTCGCCATCCTCTACTTCGTGTTCCTCTTCCGGCTCCATCGCGGCAAAGCGGCCGTGGCCGCGGACGGCGAGGGCTATTGATCGACCCGCTCGGACGGGCCGAAGCGACATCGCGCCTCCTTTCCGCGGGGAGGCGGGACTTCCTAGACCGGAGGGATCCGGTAGCCCTCCGCGAGCGTCCGATACGCCGCGCTCTCGCGCGCCGCCCACTCCGCGTCGCGGCCGAGCTCCGCTGCGAGAAGTTGCGCCACCGATGGAGCCGCTTCGATCGAAGCCAGCGCGTCCAGAAGCAGGCTGCGCGTGCGCCGCGCCAGAACGTCCTCGACCGAGCGGGCCATCTCGTGCCGCGCCGCCCAGGCCGCGAGGCCGCGGGGATAGGGGAGGCGCGGGTGGAGCGGCCGGGAGAAGTCCGGCCGGGACGCGCAGAGAGCCTCGACGGCCTCCCGGTCGCTGCCGTAGGCCTCGAGTGGATCGTAGCGGCCGGACTTCCCTGAAGGGGGGCGCCAACCGTGGAGGGGCAGGGCGGCGGTGACGCACGGCCGTTCGGGCAGTCCGCCGACCTGGGCAGCGCGCTCCACGGTGTCCTCCGCCATTTTCCGGTACGTCGTCCACTTGCCCCCCACGATCGTGACCAGCCCGGAGCCGGAGATCAGCACCTCGTGGCTGCGCGAGAGCGCCCGGGTCGCCGTGACGCCTGGAACGCGCACGAGAGGCCGCTGCCCCGCGAACGCGCACAGGACGTCCTCGCGGCCGGGATCCCGCCCGAGATAGCGGCCGGCGTTGCGCAGAAGGAAATCGATCTCTTCGGGCAGCGGCCGAGGCTCCATCTGCGGCTCGGACATCGGCGTGTCGGTCGTGCCCACGAGCGCGCGGCCGTGCCAGGGAATGACGAAGAGGACGCGCCCGTCGTCGGTATGCGGCACCATGATCGCGGTCTCGCCCGCCAGGAAGCTCGCGTCGAAGACGAGATGCACGCCTTGCGAAGGCTGGAGGAGAGGCGCGGCCTGCGGCTCGTCGAGCCGGCGGAGGCGATCGGCGAAGATCCCCGTGGCGTTGACGACCGCGCGCGCCCGCAGCGTGTAGGTCCGGCCGGACTCCAGATCCAGGGCCTCGGCGCCCGACACGGCGCCCCCGCGCCGGCTCAGGCTCGTCACACGCATGCGGTTGAGCACGCAGGCGCCGTGGTCGGCGGCCGTCCGCGCGAGCGCGACCGCCATCCGCGCGTCGTCGAACTGGCCGTCGTAATAGAGCACTCCGCCGAGAAGCTCGCGCGGCTCGAGGTTCGGGAGCCGCGCGAGCGTCTCCCGGCGGCCGAGCGTTTGCGACGGAGCCAGATTCAGGCGACCGGCGAGCAGATCGTAGGCCTTCAGGCCGATGCCGTAGAACGGGCCTTCCCACCAGCGGTAACGCGGCACGAGAAAGGGCAGGTTCCGAGTGACGTGCGGGGCGTTGGCATGCAGCAGCCCCCGCTCGTGGAGCGCCTCCATGACGAGGCGCAGGTCCCCCTGCTCGAGATACCGAACGCCGCCGTGCACGAGCTTGGTGCTGCGGCTCGACGTCGCGGACGCGAAGTCCGCCTGCTCGAGCAGGAGCGTCGAGTAGCCGCGCGTCTGAGCGTCGACGGCCACCCCCAGTCCGGTCGCGCCGCCGCCGATGACGACCACGTCCCACTCGGCGTCCGCCGCGAGCCGCCGCAGCATCGCGTCGCGATTCAGGCG
>JBASRI010000622.1:0-4770 GCA_049273755.1 Thermoanaerobaculia bacterium | reverse complement strand
AGTGACATTTCGCACGAATCACCGCGAGGCCGCGAACTCCTCCAGCACGTCCGCATACATCTCGACTCCGCGCAGATAGTCGCGCAAGAAGACCCGCTCGTCGTTGCCGTGGCGCTTGGCTGCGTCGGTGATGTTCATGGCGATCGGCGAATAGCCGTAGGTCGGGTAGCCCTTCTGGCGAAACAGCACCGACGTCGTGTAGCCGCCGAAGGTCGGCATCGGTCCGAAGGCGGCGCCGGGTGTGTAGGCCTCGGCGACCTTCTTCATGATTTCGGTTAGGGGAGTCGGATAAGGGCTCGCTCCGGCCGGGCCTCCGAACGCCGTGTGTACGACCCTCACCGTCGGCCCGACCGCTTCGAGGATCGGCGGGAGGTAGGGGTGAGGCTCGAGCCCCGGCGGCATGGAGACGATCACGAAGGCCCGGTACGTCCGAGTCTGGCCCGGAGGGTACGGATACGGGCCGATCCAGTGGATGCGCGCTTCCAGAAACGACGCGTAGCGGTCGGGCAGGATGTCCAGCTCCTGACGGTTTTTCCGGACGCGGTCCAGATGTCTCAGCGGGTCCGTCAGCGGACTGCCGAGGTGGTTGGCCAGCATGTCGAAGCCCAGGACGACGTGAGGGTGAGGTTCGACGACCGGACCGGCCACCTTCGAGAAACGCCGGGCGAGCTCTTCCAGGGCGGCGCGGTCCGGCGACTCCAGCTCCGCGAGCGCGAACCCGGCCTGGATGGTTTCGACACCCCAGTACCGGACGTCGCGGAGCACGATTTCGTTGATGGCTCCCTCGTTCAGGACGTTGGCGACTCCGGAGAACCACTCGGGGCGGTGCTCCAGTAGCCACCGCGAGCCCCAGGTCTGATCCACTTCCTCGTCGGCCTCGGCCAGAAAGAGGATGTCGGCCTTCGGGACGATGCCCCGCTCCTTGAGCCGGCGCATGGCGAGGGCCTGCGCGAGCGCGAGGGACTTCATGTCGTAGGCGCCGCGGCCGTACAGGAAGCCGTTCTTGATCTTGCCCTCGAAGGGCGCGGCTTCCTTCCACGCATTCGCGTCCACCTCGGCCACGTCGATGTGGTTCAGGAGCAGAAGAGCGCCCTCGCGGCGCTTTCCGGGCAGCCGCGCCAGAAGATTGCAGCGCCCGGGAGCCGGGCACACGATCTCGTTCTGGATTCCGGCGCAGTCGAAGAGCTCCTTCAGAAACTCGGCGCCCTGCTTCTCCCCTTTCGTCTCGGACGTGGTGTCGATGCGGATGTAGTCCCGCAGGAGCCTAACCGGCTCGCGCTTGAGCCACTCTTCGGGCGTGCGGGTTTGATCGACCTCGAGGCCGGGCGTCTTCGGGGTCTTCTCGCGCCGCCTCTCGCAGCCCTGCGCCAGCATCCCCGCGAGCGCCAGCGCCAGGATCGCGGCGGCCCGGAGCCTCAACGGGATCCCCGCGGAGCGCGGGCGCGCGCGAAGAGAAGACCCAGGCACAGCACGTAGAGAATGGGGCCCACGCGCGAGACGCTCCAACCCGGGAAGTGCTCCCGCCAGTCCACGACGTGAGAGCCGGCGGGGATTGGAATCGCCGAAAACGCGAGCTGCGCCGGGAAGACCTCCGTTTCGCGTCCGTCCACGAGGACGGTGCGGTGCCGCCAGAATCCACGAAGCACGAAGAGCCAGGTCGGCGCCGGCGCGTTGGTCTCGAGCCGCAGCCGCTCGGGCGCGTTCTCGAGAATCCGGACCGATCCCGACGGAGCCTCGCCGCGCCCCTCGCGGCCCGACTCGATCACGATCTGGCCGCGCTTCAATTTCGAGATCTGCTGGAGCGCCCCGATCGCTCCCGGCTCCTCGATCCATCCCAGCGCCAGGCGGATGTCGGGGAGCGCACCGGGATTCTCGTCCCAGTCGTCGATGTTGTTGCCTCCGATCCGCTGGTAACCCGGCAGGGCGACCTGGTCGCGGAATCGGATTCCCCAGCGCAGCGAAAAGTTCTCGAAGAACGGTCCGCCGTCCTTGAAGCCGCCGGCGATGGCGCTGACCTTCCGCACGCTCTCGATTCGGGAGAGGTCTCCGTTGTCGAAGTCGCCGTTGAAGACGGTCCCGCGGTTCCAGAGAGCCTGGGCGTGCTGCATCCAGTTGCGCCGGGCGAACTCCGTGTAGGCGGGATCGGTGCCGGCCTCGGCCATCTCGATCTTGCTCGAAAACCGATAGAGCATCTCGCCCAGCGTCCGGTATCGTCCCTCGGGATCGTGCTTCCTCTGGTACTGCACGAAGGTCGGCGGCGCGAAGACATCCTCTTCGCGAAACGTCCACGGAATCCGGTGGGTGGCCACGACGGGAACCATGGTCAGCAGGGCGAGGCTGACGAGTCGGACGGAGGGCTTGCGCCAGGAGACGAGGTCCAGGGCCACCCACGTCAGGACCCACAGGAACGCGGCCTCGGTCAGCGCCATCGGCAGCTCCCGCGTCGCCTCGGGAAAGAACTGGAGAGGAGTCCGGGTCAGCATCACGACGACGGCGCCAAACGCGCGTGGAAACAGGGCGGCCAGCGCGGCGAGGACCGCCAGCCCCACGCCGACGGCGAAGATCCAGCGAGGCAGCCGCGCGCGACGGCGCAGCTCGTCTAACCCCACTCCCGCCAGGATCGCGATTCCGAACGCCAGCATGACGGCGAACTTCTCGGGATTGCGCAGGGGCAGCGGGGACGCGACCTTGAACAAGCTCTCGGGAACGAGGCTCCCGGGCACCGCCAGCAGCAGAGCCAGGAAGACGAGCAAGCGGCCGAAGCGCGCGAGGGGCTGTCTGTTCTTCCACGTGCAGACCAGCGCGATGAATCCCAGAGCCCCGGAGTAGAGCGTCAGGAACAGGCCCATCATCTTTCGGTTGAAGATCTTCCAGCCCCAGATCGAGGTGTTCTCGGTGGCCCAGACGGAGCCGAAGGGAAAAGGCACGACCAGCTCCAGCAGGCGATACGGGGAGAGTGAGAACTGCAGGGCCTCCCCCAGGTCGATCCCCGTGACCGCGCGGTGGGTCTCGGGCAGCCAGAGGGCCGTGGCCACGATCTGAGGCAGCGCGGCGAGAGCCGCGAGGCCGATCGCCCCCGCCAGAGCGAACGCGTGAGCCCGGCGCGCCTGCGGCTCGACGCCGATCCCGATCCAGACTGCGGCGCAGAGAATCCCGATGCCGATCGTGAAGACGTCCCCCGCCAGCATGTCGAGGGCCAGCAGCAGCGAGAGCAGGAAGATCCGGGACGCCGGCGTTGCCCGCCGGCCGGCGGCCCACACGATCCATGGAAGCAGCGCGAGACCCGGCAGCACGTGCGGGAAGTACACGTCCGACACGGCCACGCCCGAGAAGGCATAGGTGACCGCGCCGATCCAGCCGGCGTCGCGTGAGGCGCCGGCGGACGTCAAGAGCACCATGATGCCGAGGCCCGCGAAGGCCCAGTGGAGGATGGGGAAGAATTTCACCGCCACCGGAAAACGCAGGGGCGCCAGGAGCATCCGCACCGGGTAGAGGGCGCCGGCGTTGGGATTCGGCAACAGCGGCCGTCCTCCGGAAATCTCGGGTTGCCACAGGGGAAACGCGCCGCGGGCATACGCGTCGTGAATTCCTTTTTCGAGCGGGAGGTTGTAGGCGATCAGGTCCCGTCCCGCGAAGCTCCGCCGGAAGAAGAGCGGATCGGCCCAGACGGCGAGAACGAGCAGGACGAAGAGGAAGCCCGGGAGCGCTCGGGATCGCCGCGACGAGGCGGCGGGGGTTCGGTCGCCGGACGGTTCCACGCGCGGGTTAGGATAGGGCATCGCGTCCTCCCTGCCAAGCCGCCCCCTGCCGCGGGCCGCGTTCGTCTTCGCGCTCGCCGCCGCCTCGCTCTGCGCGCGTTTTGCGCTTGCCGTCACGCGGCCGCTCTGGTACGACGAGATCTTCACGGCGTGGGCCGCGCGGCTCCCGGTGCCCGACCTCGTCGAGGCGCTGCGCGTGGATTCGGGCCCGCCCGGCTTCTACCTCTTCGAGAAAGCGTTCGCGTGGATCTCCGAGGCGGGGATCGCGGACGATCGGATTCTCCGCGCCGTTCCGTTTTTGGCGGCGGCCGCTCTCTTCGCGGCCGCCCGCCTGCTGCCCGGCGGCCTGACGCGCTCGGCCTTCGTCGTGCTCCTGTCCTGTTCGCTGCTCGTCAACCTCTATGCGGGCGAGGCGCGGCCCTATGCGCTGCTGGCGCTGCTCGATCTCGCGCTCTTTCTCCTCTCGCTCCGCGGGCCGCAGACTCCGGGGCGGCTCGCCGCGACGGCGAGCGTGGCCGCGCTCGCGCTCTACACGCACTATCTGGGCCTCTTCGCGGTCATGGCCGTTGCGATCCTGGCGGCCGCCGATCGCCAGTGGCGCTCTCTCGCGGCCCTGGCGCTGGGATCGGCGCTCTTCCTGCCGTGGGTGCCGACGCTTCGCGCTCAGCCGGCCGCCGCGGTCGGCTGGATGCACGAGGGCGCGGTCGCCTCGGTTCTGGGATTTCTCTCCGCGCTCGGCGGGGTGGGACGCGTGCCAGCGCCGTTCGGCGCTCCGCCGCCGCGAGCTCTCTTTTCTGCGAGCGTCGCCGTGGGCTTGCTCGCGGCCGGCGCACTGGCCTTGGGTCCCGCACGCAAGAACCGCGACGTGCGCAATGCCGCGGTCCTTACGGTGCTCGTGCTGGCCGGGTCACTTGCCGCAAGCCTCTGGCGTCCCGTCGCGTTCGCAGGCCGCACCGAGATGGCGGTTCTGCCGGTCTGGCTCTGGGGCCTTTCCCTGGCGGCGCAAGAGAGC
>JBASRI010000706.1:0-3742 GCA_049273755.1 Thermoanaerobaculia bacterium | reverse complement strand
TCACGGAGTCGCCGCTTCAAGCGGTTGCGCGTCACGGCGTTGCCGACTTTGCGGCTCACGCTGAATCCCGCGCGGACCGTCGCCGACCCGGCTGCGGGCAGCGACGCTACGAGGAAATTGGTGGTGTGGATCTTCTTGCCGCGGCGCTGGATGCGTAGGAAGTCCTCCCTCTTGCGGACGCGGAGCTGCTTACCGAAGCGGTGGCTCCGCCCGCTTTCCGGATCTTCTCCCGACGCCACGATGCCGCTAGCGACGGGCCGGCTTGGGCGGGACGGTGACCGTCAGCCGCTTCCGGCCCTTCCGGCGGCGCCGCTTCAGCACCGCCCGGCCGCCCGGGCTCTCCATCCGCGAGAGAAACCCGTGGGTGCGCTTGCGGCGCCGAGTGTTGGGCTGGTAGGTGCGCTTCATGAAGAGCGGGAATGCTAGGTTCAGGGGGGCACGAAGTCAAGCGAAGTCTCACGTCCCAGGCCTCGGCGCTCAGGTGGCCCCGACTTGAGACCTGAGACTTGAGACCTGAGACTCTGTCTCTGATATCCTCCCGCCCCCCGGTTCCCGCGGGTCCTTCCACAGCCTGTGGAAAACTTGTGGAAATCCGGCCACGCAAGATGACCGAAGTCTGGAGCTCCATCCTGAAGAGGATCGAGGGAAAGCTCGATCCCAAGGAGCTGAAAACGTGGTTCGGGCCCACCCGCCAGCTCGAGCTCGACGCCTCGGGCTCCTCCCCCGTGCTGACGGTGGCGGTCCCCTCCCGGATGTTCGCCGACTGGATCGAGTCGCGTCACGGCGAGCTGCTGGCGAGGGAGGCCGAAGCGGAAGGGCTGCCCGGCCTGGAGATTCGCTTCGAATCGGGAAGCGCCGAGGGTCCGTCCGTCGTGGCCCCGAGCTCCGCTTCCGCGCCCGCGCGAGGCGTCGTCGCACATCCGCGCTTCACGTTCGAGACGTTCGTCGTGGGATCCTCCAACCAGTTCGCCCACGCCGCTGCGCGCGCGGTCGCCGAATCGCCGTCGCGCTCGTACAACCCGCTCTTCCTCTATGGCGGCGTCGGGCTCGGAAAGACCCACCTCATGCACGCGATCGCCCAGGAAGTGCTGCAGCGAACCCCGGGCGCGCGCGTGCTCTATCTCTCGGCCGAGCGTTTCTTGAACGAGCTCATCAACGCTCTGCGCTTCGAGCGCATGCACGAGTTCAAGCGGCGCTACCGCGAGCTCGACGTGCTCCTGATGGACGACGTGCAGTTCATCGCGGGCAAGGACTCGACCCAGGAAGAGTTCTTCCACACTTTCAACGACCTTCACGACGCTCAGAAGCAGATCGTCGTGACCTCCGACGCCCTGCCCAAGGAGATCCCGACGCTCGAGGAGCGCCTACGCTCGCGGTTCGAGTGGGGCCTGATCGCCGACATCCAGCCGCCCGACCTCGAGATGAAGGTGGCCATCATCCGAAAGAAGGCGGCGGCCGAGAAGACTGAAATCCCCAACGACGTCGCCATGTTCATCGCGGGGACGGTCAAGTCCAACGTCCGGGAGCTCGAAGGGCGCCTGAACCGGGTCATCGCCTTCGCCTCCTTGACCGGCAGGCCCCTCTCCGTCGAGCTCGCGCGGGAGACCCTGAAGGACATTGTGGGGACCGAGGAGCATAGAGCGGTCCCGGCGGAGATTCTTAAGGCCGTGGCCTCCCATTATGGCCTCCGGGTCTCGGACATGAAGGCCCGATCCAACGCCAAACCCGTCGCTTTTCCACGGCAGGTGGCCATGTACCTCTGCCGCAAGCTCACCGAGCTCTCCTATCCCGAAATCGGAAGGCTCTTCAACGACAAGCACCACTCGACCGTCATGCACTCCGTGGAGAAGATCGAGCGAATGATCGAAGACGACGCCGATTTCCGCAGGGTCGTCGAGGGGTTTTTGCAGCTCTACCGTTGACTGCACCGGAGGCACCCGCGGCTTTTCCGCTGGAGCCTTTTCCGCACGCTCGCGGGAGCCTGCGCTCGACCCGGCTTCTGTGGAAGTTCCGAGAGGCGATCCACAGAGCAAGCATCGATTTTAGGCCCGTTTTTATTGGCTTTTTTGAGCCTCCGGGGTTCTTCATTCGCCCTACGAATGCGTCTAAATGTGATAGACTTTTTTCTCTGTCCGGAGGTCGATTGTTCCCATGGAATTGACGGTAAAACGAGGCGACTTTCTCAACGAATTGACCCTGATGCAGGGTGTGGTCGAGAGGAAGAACACGATCCCGATTCTCTCGAACATCCTTCTGCGCGCCGCCGATGGACACCTCTCGTTTACCTCGACGGATCTGGACTTGACCCTGCTGTCCCAGGCCGAGGCGAAGGTGTCGCGGCCGGGGAGCGTTACTGTCCCGGCCCGCAAGCTCTTCGACCTCATCCGCAACCTCCCGGAGGCCGAGGTCGCGCTGAAGCTGATGGACAACCACTACCTGGGTGTAACCTGCCAGAGGTCCAATTTCCGGCTCGTGGCGCAGCCGGCTGAGGACTTTCCGACGGTCCCCAAAGTCGAGGCGAAAAAGGGTGTCTCCTTCCCTCTGGATCTATGGAAGAGGTTGACCCGTAAGGTTTTATACGCCGTTTCCGCAGAAGAAACCCGCTTCCAGCTCATGGGTGCCCTCCTGAAGGACAAGGGCAAGGAGTTCGAGCTCGTGGCCACCGACGGCCACCGCCTGGCCCTGGTCGACTTTCCCAAGGACGACCCCAAGGGCACCCTCCCCAACGTCCTGATTCCCAAGAAGGCCCTGGCCGAGATCCTCAAAATGGACGGCGGAGCGGATGCGCGGCTGGAGATCCGGCACTCCGAAAACCACCTGCTCTTCACCATCGGGAGCCGCCAGCTCGTGGCGCGGCTCCTCGACGTCAACTTCCCGGACTACGAAAAGATCCTCTCGAAGAACAACGACCGGGTCGCCAAGGCGCCCACCACGGCCTGCAAGGACGCGATCCGGCGCGTCTCGCTCTTCTCCTCGGAGCGTTCGCGCGGGGTCAAGCTCTCCTTCGAGAAGGGAACCCTGACCGTCGCCTCCAACAGTCAGGAACTGGGCGAGGGAATAGAGACGCTCGACGTGGAGTTCGAAGGCGAGCCGCTCTCGATCGGATTGAACGCGCAGTATCTTCTCGACTTTCTCGAGGAGGCCGAGGCGGCGAGCGTCCGTCTCGAGTTGAAGGACGAAAACACGCAGTGCCTCTGCCAGCCGGAGGGAGGCATCGAAGGGGCCTCGCGTTACCTCTACGTCGTGATGCCTATGCGCCTCTGAACTTTGTCGAGGTGGGATAACACCGCTTTGCAGCTTTCCGAGATCTCGAACCAGGGCTTTCGCAATCTCTCCCCCAACGCCGTTTCTTTTGGCGAGGGTGTGACTTTGATCACGGGAGAGAACGCGCAGGGCAAGACGAACCTCCTCGAGGCCGCGGCCCTCGTGTGCGGGCAGCGCTCCTTTCGCGGCGCCTCCTCGGCGGCCATGGCCCGCGACGGAGAGCGCTTCTCGATCGCCGCTTCGCTCAAGGGCCGCCTCGGCAAAGAGCAGGTGACGATCGCCTGGTCGCGCGAGACGGGCCGCGAGTTCTCGCGTTCCGGAAAGCCCGCGGGCTTCCGCGAGGTATCGGAGCTGGCGCCGGCCGTCTTTCTCGCGCCCGAACACGGCGAGCTCTTGACCGGATCCCCGGCGGGGCGCCGCCGGTTCCTGGATCGCCTGGTGCTCGGGGTCAGGCCGGCCGCGGGAGACGACCTGTCGC
>JBASRI010000702.1:0-1777 GCA_049273755.1 Thermoanaerobaculia bacterium | reverse complement strand
GAGGAGAACCCCGCGCGGGCATTCCCGCCGCAGGACGTCGGGTTCTCGCTCCAGGCGTCCCTGCCGCCGCTCGAGCCGCCCGACTTCCTCGCCACGGCGCGGGAGGCCGCGGCGGACTCGCAGGAGGAGCCTGCGGCCCGGGCGGCTCCGCGCCCCAAGAAGACCAGGGCCATCCTCGTCACGGCCGGGGTCCTGGTCGGCTCCGCGATTTCGACGTCGTCGGGCATCAGGAGCCACGGGGCCGAGGCCTTTCATGGCGCACACGAGTACTGGTTCGGCAAGCACACCTACGCCGGCGGCGCTGACAAGGCGTCGCACTTAGTTCTCTACAACGGACTCGCGCGGGAGCTCAGCATCGGCTACGCCAGGATGAACTACCCGCAGGACCGCGCCTACCTGATGGCCTTCTCGACGACGCTCGCGGCGGGCCTCATCACCGAGATCGGAGATGGCTTCACGGTCTTCGGGTTCTCGTACGAAGACTTGCTCACGGACGCGATCGGCGCCGGAACCGCGGTCTACGTCTCGAAGCACGGCCTCGGCGACGTCGTCGGGTTCCGGTTCGGCCCCGTGCCGAACGAGCTCCCGAGGCCTTGCTGCCCCGTCACCGAGGTCGGCAAGGACTACTCGACCGAGATCTACACAGGAGACCTGAAGATCGCGGGGGTCGCGAAGCGCCTCAGGTTCAACCCCGGCCCGGCGCGCTTCCTCCTGCTCTCCTTCACGTACGGGTCGAAGGGCTACAGGAACTCACTGCCCGAGTTTCGCGAACAGCAGGTCGGCGTCGAGATCGGCGTGAACTTTCCGGAGATCCTGACGGCGATCGGCGTGAAGGACACGACGTGGTGGGGCCGCTGCCTCTTCATCTTCTTCAACGTCGTCCGGGTCCCGTACACCCAGATCGGCTACCGCTACGACGTGATCCACGGCCGCTGGTACGGGCCGAACATCGGCGAGAAGTACGACCCGGGGCCGGGGATCCCGCCACGGTGACGGTCTACCTCTACGACGTGGTCCACGGCCGCTGGTACCGGCCGAACATCGGCGAGGAGTACGAGCCGGGGCCGGGAAGATAACTCGCCTAGATTCTTCTCGCCGCTTCCCGCAGCACCGCCTCCATCACCACGGTCCCGACGGCGAGAGCCCGCTCGTCGATGTCGAAGTCGGGGGAGTGGTGGGGGCGCAGCGGCCCTTCGCGCGCGCAGCCGACGAAGAAGAAGCAGCCGGGCACGCGCTCGAGGTACACCGACATGTCCTCGCCGCCGAGCGTCCGGGTGTCCGTCTCCACGTTCTTTTCGCCGACCAGGCGACTCGCCGTCTCGATGACGAGATCGGCCATCGCCGGGTCGTTCACGGTGGCGCCGTTGGTGCGCTCGTAGGACAGGTGCGCGGTCACCCCGCACGCCGCAGCGGTCCCGCGGACGATGCGCTCGATCTTCTCCGGCAGCGCCCGCCACGTCTCCGACGTGAAGGAACGCGCCGTGCCCTCGAGCCGAACCGAGGCCGGGATGACGTTGAAGGCCGAGCCGCCGTGGATGCTGCCGACCGTGACGACGGCGGAATCGAGGGGCGAGATCTCGCGGGAAACCACCGACTGCAGCGACTCGATCACCCGCGCCGCCGCGAGAATGGGGTCGGCCGCCTCGTGCGGCATGGCCCCGTGTCCGCCCCGCCCGACGATGTCGATCGTGAAGTTGTCCACCGCCGCCATCAGGGCTCCCCGGTTGACGCCGATCCTGCCGACCGCCAGGGGACTCCACAGGTGCAGTCCGAACGC
>JBASRI010000698.1:0-1582 GCA_049273755.1 Thermoanaerobaculia bacterium | reverse complement strand
GTGGACGACGTGGCGACCTCGGGGGCGACCGCGCGGGAATGCGCCCGTCGTCTCGCGCGCGCCGGGGCCCGCAGCGTCAGCGTCTGGTGCTTCGCCCGCGCCTCGCGCTCCGACCTGCGGGAGGACTTCGCGTGAAGGCCTTGAACGCCGTCGTCGTCAGGACGCTGCCTCTCGTGCCCAAGCCGATCGTGCGCCGCGTCGCCTCGCGCTACGTGGCCGGCGAGACGCTCGAGAAAGCGCTGACGTGCGTCGCGAGCCTCAACGCCGAGGGCTGCATGGCGACGCTGGACGTTCTCGGCGAGGACGTGACGCGTCTGACCGAGACCGAGCAGACGGTGCTCGACTACCAGCGCGCGCTCGCAGAGATCGCGGCCCGGCGGCTCGACTCGAACGTTTCGGTCAAGCTCACGGCGCTCGGGTTGAAGCTCGATCCGGGACACTGCCGGAGACAGTTCGCCCTCATCGTCGAAGCCGCTCGGGCCCACGACAATTTCGTGCGCATCGACATGGAAGACTCCTCGGTCACGGAGGAGACGCTCCGGATCTACTTCGAGTTCCGGCAGGTCTACGCGCGAATCGGGGCTGTGCTCCAGGCCTATCTGAAGCGCAGCCCCGAAGACGCGCGCCGGATCGCCGCGGTCCGCGGCAACGTCCGCGTCTGCAAGGGCATCTACGTCGAGCCTCCCGAGATCGCGCACCAGGATCCCGAGCGCATCCGCGAGGCCTATATGGAGCTCCTGCACATCCTGCTCTCGGCCGGCTGCTACGTCGGCATCGCCACGCACGATCCCATCCTCGTCGAACGCGCGCTCGTCCTGCTGAGCCGGCTTTCCGTCCCGCGCGAGGGCTACGAGTTCCAGATGCTGCTGGGAGTGGCTCGCACGCTGCGGCGCCGGCTCGTGGCCGACGGCCACCGGCTGCGCGTGTACGTGCCCTACGGGCAGGCCTGGTATGCCTATTCCGTGCGCCGCCTGAAGGAGAATCCCGCCATCGCCGGGCACGTTCTGAAGGGCCTTTTCCGAGGCGACGGGGGCGGCGGGAAGTGACCCGCCACCCCGACCACCCGCGACAGCCTAAACACGGTGGAAATACGCCCATTTTTTTGGAAGTTTTTCAACCTGAGGGGTTCCCAAGCCGGTGGCAATTGACATCGCAGAAACCTATACTTCCGTGTTGGACCTTCGGGCCCGGCCGATGAAACGCCGCATCGTCTCGATCGCGCTTTCCTCCGTGCTGCTCTCGGGAGCGGCCGGCTGGCTCCTCGCGGCGCCGGCTCCTCCGATTTCCGGTGTCGTGCGTCACCTCGAGGCCCCGGTTCCGGGCGTGCTCGTCATCTTCTACAACCTCGGCGACAATTCGCTCTCGCGCATCAAGACGGCGAGCGACGGCACCTTCGTCCTCGTGTCGGCGCCGGCCGGCGTCTACGACCTGATCGCGTACAAGCGGGGCTTCGAGCCTGCGCTTCAGAGGCTGTGGCACCAGGCGACCGCCGACCAAGTCTCGGCCGTCTCGATCGAGCTGACGCGCAAGGGCGGCGCCGCGAATCCCGTGAAGTCGCCGGCGCCCGCGACGATCTGGGACC
>JBASRI010000686.1:0-5949 GCA_049273755.1 Thermoanaerobaculia bacterium | reverse complement strand
TCAGGATCACCAGGAGCTCCGCCGTATCGATCGGCTTCTGAAAGAAGTCGAACGCGCCCAGGGCGATCGCCTTGAGCGCGTCGGCCCGCTCGCCTTCGCCCGACATCATGACGACGGTCGCTTCCGGATCCCGTCGGCGCGCGTGGCGCAGCAGATCCAGCCCTTCCTGGACCTGGTGGGAGGGCGGCAGGCGCATGTCGAAGAGGAAGAGGTCCGGCTCCGAGTCGCAGAGTGCCCGACCGTGCGTGGCGTCGCGGGCGGAGGAGACTGCGAACTTGCCCTTGAGAGCCCAGGTCAGCTGCTCGAGCAGGACCTCGTCGTCCTCGACGATGACGATGCGGCCGAGCGCGGCGGCCGGCGGCCCGCTCACACGCTCCTCATGCCCTGTTCGGAGGGGATTCCCGGGAACGAAAGCCGCACGATCGTTCCCCCTCCCGGCTGGCTCAAAATGCGGATCGTGCCGCGGTGGAGGCGCGCGATCTGGCCGGCGGTCGCGAGGCCCAGACCCACGCCTTGCGGCTTCGTGGTCTCAAAGGGCTGGAAGAGGCGGTCGCGGAGGAACTCGGGAGTCATCCCGGCCCCGTTGTCGATGATCTCCACGACGGCCCGGGGCCGCCGGGAGCTGCCGGCGGAGAAGCTGCGCACCAACACCCTGCCCTCCGGCGCCGCCGCTTCGCAGGCGTTTTCCACGAGGCTCGCGACCGCGTCCGCGAGGTAGTACGGGTCGGCCCAGATCCGGGGGGCCTCCCCGAGCGCCAGGGAAACCCGAGGGCCCGAGCCGGGGGTCCGGCGCCCCGAGCGGCGGCCCGGGCGTTCGGCCACCTCCCGGAGCAGGTCGTTGACGTCGAGGGCCACCTTGATGAGGATCGCGCCCTCGCTCTCCACGAACCGGCCCGCGATGGCCTCCAGCCGCTCGACGGAGGAGGCGAGCAGATCGCGCACGGTGCGGCGAAAGTCGGCATCCTCCCAGTGCTCCTCGAGGTTCGAGAGCAGGAGCCGGAGCCGGAAAGACATGTTCTTGATGTCGTGCACGAGCACGCGGTCCCGCGCCGAGCGAAGACGCGCCGAGGAGCGGGGAGCGGTCGGCGGCATGGCCTGCCGGCGAGGCCCTACTTGAGCCTGGCCTTCGGGAACCGGACCTGGACCGCGATGCCGGGTCGGAGCACGGTCCGGGCCGGCTCCCGCCGCACGCGCACGACGACCTGGAACGTGCCGCTCGCGGCGTCCACCATCGGGCTGATGAACCGCACCTCTCCTGTGGTCTTCACGTCGGGAAACCGATCGGCGACGACCTCGACCGGGTCGCCCACGCGGACCCGCAGCAGCTCCTCCTCGGGCAGGTACACCCGGGCGAGCAGAGGCTCGACCGCCGTGATCTTGAACAGCGGCTCGGGCTTGTCCTCGACGACTTTCAATCCGACGCGGGCGTACTTCTCCGTGACGACTCCCGCGAAGGGCGCGCGGATCACGGTGTAGTCCCGCAGAGTCTTGGCCTTCTCCCAGCGGGCGGTCGCGACGGCGAACTCCGCCTTCTTCTGGTCGAGGTCGGCGGTGCTCATGATTTTGGAAGCCGCCAGCGACTGCGCCCGCTGGTATTCGGCCTTCTTCAGCTCCATCTCCTCACGCGCTTCCCGGACGCTGGCCTCGGCCTCTCGCGCGTCGAGCGTGGCCAGCGGCTGCCCCGGGGTCACGGCCGTTCCGCGGTCGACGGCGATGGACTCGATGATGCCGGAGATCCGCGAGGCGATCGTGACTTCCTGGTCGACCATGAGATGGGAGGCGTAGACGCGCTCCTGCGCCCAGGCCGGGCCGGTGCCGGAGCCAAGCAGCAGGAGGCCCGAGATCAGCGCTCTTTTCACGGTGTTCGGACGAATGCCGGAATGCTATCGTTTCCGGAGGTTCCATGTCGATCTCGCTCGCCAGCGACACGCCGTCCGTCGAGCAGAAGGGGCTTCGCGCGAACTTCTGCTGGTCGATGGCCGAGCCCTGGGACGAGCGGCGCCTCGCCGCGTTCCTGATGACCAAGCACCGGCGGAGCGAGTCGGACTGGACCCGCCGGCCCTCGCCGTTCTTCGCCTCGCTGGGCCAGTCCACGGTGGAATGCTCCGTTCCGGTCGCGCGCCCGGAGGCCCTGGCCGAGCTCGCCGCGATCCTGACCTTGGAGCTCACGGGCATCCTCACCGGCGCCAGCCGGATCTACGAGCAGATGCTGGCGGGGCAGGACTGGAAGACGGTTTCGCCCCCGTAAAAGGCCGACTTTCGACGCTGCGCCGGGTGCCCGAAAAGGGCGCATTCCGATGGCTCAAACCGGCGAGCCCCGGTATACCCTGTCCACCGCCCCGCGGCCGGAACGCCGACGCGGGTGGTCCACGGGCTAGGAGGTGGCCATGATCTCGGTTCCCTCGCTTCGCCTGAACCAGTTCGGGGTGCGTTTCTACGAAGCCCTGCTGTCGGGCGCGGACCTCCAGTCCCTGGTCGGTTTCGAGGTTCTCTCCTTCGGCCCGGGCAGCGAGACCACGCGCGGCAAGCACAAGGCCGCCCCCGGCCGCGTGAACTGGGAATTCCTCGAGAAGAAGATCTCGGCCTCCGAGCAGGCGTTCCAGCGGCCGATCATCAAGAAGAAGATCGATGAGCTGGTGACCTACTACCTCCAGTGCGCGGACTCGGGGACGCTCCCGGCGATCCCCGGCAGCGTCCTCCTGGTCTCGGAGAAGCGCCTGGAGTTCGCGCCCTCCGGTGGCCGCTCGGACGCCGGAGCGCTGAAGCTTCCCGAGGAGTCCGGGATCCTTCGGGCCCTGGACGGCCAGCACCGTCTCCTCGCCCTGCATCAGCTCGCCGAGAAGCACAGCCTCCGCGATTTCCAGGTTCCGGCCGTCGTCTTCGACAACCTGACGCCGGACCAGGTCGTCGAGCTCTTCGTGACGATCAACAGCAAGCACACGAAGCTGAACCCCTCGCACCTGATCTCGCTGGCGGGGCGCCGTCTCTACCGCGACGACAACCTCGCCGCCGCCCACGACGTCGTCCGCACGCTCAACGAGGACGAGGGCTCGCCGCTGAAGGGTTCGATCAAGGTCCTGGGCATCGGCAAGGGCACGGTCACCCAGGCGTCGCTGGCCGACGAGCTGCGCGACGTCTTCGCGGCCATCGACACGGCCGGCGGGAGGATCGCCCGGGAGTTCCGGGAGAACGCCCGCCGCTTCTTTCTCAACTATTTCAAGGCCGCCGCGCGGGCGTTCCCCACCGCCTTCGCTGGGCGCAAGTACTCGATCAAGAGCTCGACCTCGCTGCGGGCCTTCATTCGCATCGTGCCCTACGTCATCGCGATGGTCCGCAAGCGCGGCGGCGACGTCTGGTCGGCGGGCGAGCTCGATGCGGCGCTGCGCCCCTGGGCGGAGGCGATCGGCGACCGCCGCTTCGAGACCGAGACGGTCTGGAAGGAAAAGCTGACGGGCGGGACGCGCTCGGCCGTCGAGATCCTGGCGCGCGAGCTGCGCCAGGGGCTCAACGCGTAGGGCGGCGGCGCGCTAAACTAAGATCACGGATTTTCGTAAAGTCTAGCGGAGGAACCCGTCGGAAATGGGAGCCATCGGAGGTTGCCTGCTGATACTCCTCGTCGGCGCGGTGTTCTGCGCCATCTGGGCGATCTGGCGGTACAACAACCTCGTCGGCCTCCGCAACCAGGTCGCCAATGGCTGGAAGCAGATCGACGTGCAGCTGAAGCGCCGGCACGACCTGATCCCCAACCTGGTCTCGGCCGTCAAGGGCGAGATGCAGTTCGAGCAGGACACGCTCGAGAAAGTCATCCAGGCGCGCAACTCCGCGGTGGCCGCCCGGGGCGTCGCCGACGCCGCGAACAAGGAAAACGTCCTGACCCAGACGCTCTCGCGCCTCTTCGCGCTCGCCGAGAACTACCCGCAGCTGAAAGCCAACGAGAGCGTCAAGGCGCTCATGGAGGAGCTCTCCTCGACCGAGAACCGGATCGGCTTCGCGCGGCAGTTCTACAACGACATCGCGACGCGCTTCAATACGGCGCAGCAGATGTTCCCCGACAACCTGATCGCCCAGACCTTCAAGTTCCAGACGGTGGAGCTTTTCGAGATCAAGGACGCGGCCGAGAGGGCGGTGCCGAAGGTGGACCTCAACATCCGGCCGCAGTAGGTCCCGTCTTGTCATCCCGAGGAGCGCAGCGACGAGGGATCCCTTTCAAAGCCGCACCTCGACTTCAAAGGGATCCCTCGCGGTGCTCGGGATGACACCCAACATCATGCCCCTCAACCTCTACGAGCAGCAGAAGCGCAACATCTCCAACACGCGCCTCTTCATCACGGGATTCATCCTCCTCCTCGTCTTTCTGGGCCTCGGCGCGGACGGAATGCTCTACGCGGGGGGCTTTTCGCCGGGCCTGCCGCTGGCCACGCTCGGCGCGCTCGCCGTCGGCGGCCTCTCGGCCTGGTGGTCTCTCCATGGCGGGGACCGCGCGGTCCTCGAGTCCACGCGGGCGGCGCCTCTGGACCCGTCCGATCCCCCGCAGCGCGTCCTCGACAACGTCGTCGAGGAAATGGCCATCGCCGGAGGGGTTCCGAAGCCAGCGATCTACGTGATCCCCGACGCGGACCCGAACGCCTTCGCCACCGGCGCGGGACCCGAGAAAGCCTCGATCGCCGTGACGCGGGGGCTGCTCGAGAAGCTCGACCGTGACGAGCTCCAGGCCGTCGTGTCCCACGAGATGTCCCACGTCAGGAACTACGACATCCGGCTGATGACCGTGGTCGCGGCGCTGGCGGGGGCGATCCTGCTGATCTCCGACTGGGGCCGGCGCGGGCTCGGGTGGGGCCGGCGGCGCTCGAACGGCGGTGGAGGTGGGGCGGCCGGGGTTCTCTTCGCCGCCCTCTGGGTGGTTTCGATCGTGCTGGCTCCCTTCGTCGCCCAGCTCGTGGCCCTCGCCGTCTCGCGTCAGCGCGAATACCTGGCCGACGCCTCGGGCGCGGAGCTGACGCGCAATCCGCTCGCTCTCGCCTCGGCCCTCGAGAAGATCGCGGCCGCGGTCGGGCCCACGTCCTCGATCAAGCAGGGAGTCGCGCACCTCTGCATCGAAGATCCGCGGGGGCGGGCGATCGACCAGAAGGAAGGCTGGTTCGCGAACCTCTTCGCCACCCACCCGCCGATGGCGCGAAGGATCGCGCTCTTGCGCGAGATGGCGTACCAGCCGAGGCCGGCTCAGAGGTAGCGGCGGCCGTCCCGCGGCACGGGCGCTAGTCGAGGTCGATGTCGCGGATGGGACGGGTCGTGTCGTCCTTGGCCTTCTCGAAGAGCTCCTGGAACTTGCGGTTCAGGACGTCCTTCTTGGACTTCTCGGCCTCGATGGAGGCGGCGAACTTCTTCTCGCGCTCCTCGTCCGCCCCCTTCATCGCGCCCAGCGCGTCGTCCACCGAGCCGAACTTGCGGGGCGTCTTCGGCGCCTCGTGGGCGATGACGGCTTTCAGCTCGGGATCGATCTTGAGGCGGGCGTTGCAGCAGGGGCAGAGCAGCTCGAAGTCCATGAGGGAAGTCTAAGGCAAAAGCCGGTCACGAGCGCTTGAGGCGGATGCGTTGCCGGCGGTCCCGCTTGTCGGGCCGGCCCGTGTCGCCTCGGGGCGCGAGCATCCGGTCCAGCCGCCGCGCCTCCAGAATCTCCGGGGCGGGCGCGGGCGTCACGTCCTCGTAGAGGGCCCGCGCCGCCGCTTTCGGAATCGAGCGCTCCGCCAGCCCGCGGATGAGGAGCTCGCGCCGCACACCGTCCCGTCCCGAGATGGCAACGCGGTCGCCGGGGCGGATCTCGCGGTGGGGCTTGGCTCGATCGCCGTTGACGTCCACTTTCCCACCCTCGCAGGCGGCCTTGGCCTGCGAGCGCGTCGGGAAGACGCAGGCGACGTCGAGCCAGACGTCGAGGCGGACGGAGACCAGCCC
>JBASRI010000683.1:0-2161 GCA_049273755.1 Thermoanaerobaculia bacterium | reverse complement strand
GGAAGACGGCCGGCCTCCACCGCCGCATCGCTCGCTCGGCCTACCGCGACAAGATCCACGTCGCGGGCTACGCCCCGCGCGATGCCGCGCGCGAGCTCTATCGCGCGGCCGAAGTGTTCGCGTACCCGTCGCTCGCCGAGGGCTTCGGGCTTCCGGTGGCGGAAGCGATGGCCTGCGGGATCCCGGTCGTGGCCTCGACGGCCGAGGCGCTCAAGGAAGTCGGCGGCGACTGCGTCCTCTACGCCGAGCCGAAAGACGTCGAGACGCTCTCGCGCCAGCTCGAGCGAGCGCTCGAGGAGGAGGCCCTCCGCGAGCGCCTCGCGAAGGAAGGTCCGGCGCGCGCCGCCCTCTTCTCCTGGGAGGAAGCCGCGGAGAAGACGGCCGCGGCGCTGTCGGACGTCGTGGCGGAGTCCTCGTGAGCGGGCAGCGGCCGCCGCGGGTCGGCATCGACGCGAGGAAGCTGACGGACTTCGGCATCGGCACCTACGTCCGCAACCTGCTCGAGTCGATCGCGCGCCGCCCCGAGGCGCGAGCCTATCGGTTTCGCGTGTACGTGCGCGGCCAGGACCGCGAGGCCGTCCCCGCCCTGCCCGACAACTTCGAGATCGTGCAGGAGGACTCGGCCGGCTACTCGATCTCGGAGCTGACGCGGTTCGCCTGGCGTCTCCTGCGCGACCGGCTCGACCTCTTCCACGCCACGCACTACGTCATCCCGCCCCTGGCCCGCGCGCGAGCCGTCGTCACGATCCACGACATCATCCACGTGCTCTATCCCCAGTTCCTGCCCAACCGCGCGGCCCTCCTCTACGCGCGCGTCATGATCCGCCGGGCGCTGAAGCGCGCCGACCGGATCCTGACGGTCTCCTACAACAGCAAGCGAGACCTCGTGGACTACTTCGGCATCGCGCCCGCGCGCATCGAGGTGGTCTACAACGGCGTCGCGGACCGCTTCCGGCCCGAGGTCGCCCGCGCCGAGAGAGACCGCGTCGCCGGAAAGTACGGGCTGCCGCGCCCGTACCTGCTGTTTCTGGGCGGGGAGAAGCCCCACAAGAACGTGCGCAACGTCCTGAGGGCGTTCGCCGAGGCGCGGCGGCAGCGGGCGCTGCCCCACGCGCTGGTGCTCGCCGGCCCGATGCCGAACAATCGCAGCCGAGTCGAGGCGCTGATCTCGGCCCTCGACCTGGACTCGCGCGTCCTGCGCCCCGGAGTTGTTCCGGACGAAGACCTGCCGGGGCTCTTCGCGGGCGCGGACGCCTTCCTCTACCCCACGCTCTACGAGGGCTTCGGCCTGCCCGTGATCGAAGCTATGGCCTGCGGCGTCCCGGTGCTGACCTCCTCGACCTCCGCGCTTCAGGAGATCGCGGGCGGCTACGCCTACCTCGTGGATCCCATGGACGTGGACGCGATCGCGCGCGGCATCGTGGACCTGGCTACGGACCCGAAGCGCCGCCTCGAGTTCGCAGACCTCGGAAAGCGCCGCGCCCGCGACTTCTCCTGGGACCGCGCCGCCGAGGAAACGCTGCGCATCTACGCCGAAGCGCTCTCTGGTTCGAGGAGGCCGGAGGCAGGGAGCAGGAGGCACGACGCTTGAGCCCTCCTCGCCGGCCTGCCGCCGCCTGATGAAGACCGCCGTCGTCCACGACTGGCTCAACGGAATGCGCGGCGGGGAGAAGGTGCTGGAGGCGATCCTGCCGCAGACACCGAACCCCACGATCTTCACGCTCTTCCACGTGCCGGGATCCGTCTCCCGGGAGATCGAGCGGTACCCGATTCGGGCGTCGTTCCTGAACCGCCTCCCCTTCGCCCGCCGGGGCTACCGGAATTACCTGCCGCTCTTTCCCCGCGCGGTCGAGTCCTTCGACCTGTCGGGCTTCGACCTCGTCCTGTCGTCCTCGCACTGCGTCGCCAAGGGCGCCCTGGCTCCCTCGGGAACGCCGCACCTCTGTTACTGCCACACGCCGGTGCGCTACGCCTACGAGCAGTTCGACCTCTACTTTCCGCGCGAGACCACGCGCTTCTACGCCGCCAAGAAGGTGGCCGTCGGCCGCCTGCGCGCCTGGGACCAGGCCACGGCGAGCCGGCCGTCGGCATACCTCGCCAATTCCTCCGCCGTCGCCGAGCGGATCCGGCGGCACTACGGCCGCGAGGCGCGCGTGTGTCA
>JBASRI010000682.1:0-3313 GCA_049273755.1 Thermoanaerobaculia bacterium | reverse complement strand
CCGACCCCGCCCCGGCCGTCGCCGCCAGGGCCGCGTGGTCGCTCGGCTTCCTGGAGCAGAAGACGGGGGAGGCCGCGCTGCTCGCCGCGCTTCCCGACGCGCAGACCCCGGAGAGGAAGGCCGCGATCGTTCGCGCGCTCTGGCGCTACCCCACGCCCGAAACGGCGGCGGCCGCCACGCCCCTCGCATCCGATCCGAATCCGGCCGTTCGCGCCGCGGCCCTCTACGCCCTGGCGCGCCGCCCGCAGGAGGCCTCGCTGCCGATCCTGACTACCTGCCTTTCGGATCCGGACGCGGAAGCGGCCGCCCTGTGCGCGAGGGCGCTCGGGATCCTCGGGAAGCCGGAGTCGATCCCTCCGCTCTCGACCGCGGTCGAGGGCCGCCGGGCCCCGGTCAGGATCAATGCGATGGTCGCGCTCGCCGCGATCCTGGAGAAGCCCGCCGCCGCCGAGCGTCCCGCGGCACTGCCTGCCCGCGTCCTCGCGCTGGCCGGGGACGCCAATCCCAACCTCGCGGTTCCCGCGCTGGCGCTATCCCGATTCTTCACCGATGATCCCGAGGTCTTTCGGCGCCTCTGGGCCATCGCCTCCTCCGGTAGCGGCCGCCGCCAGCAGGTCGCGCTGCGCTCCGTGATGGCGGCCCTCGGGGAGAAGGCAACGGCCCTCGCGGATGCCGCGATCGCGAGCGCGGACCCCTTCCTGAGGGGCGCGGCCGCCGAGGCTCTGTCGTTCCTGCCCGAGGCGGCAGCCGTTCCGCGACGAGCGCGCCTGGCGGCGGACCCCCAGGTTGTCGTGCGCCTGAAAGCCGTCGAAGGACTCAAGACGCCTGGAGAGGTCCGGGCGAACCGCCCCCTGGTCGACGGCCTTCTCACGGATCCGGACGCCGGGGTTCGGGCCGCGGCGCTCGACTCGCTCGGCCAGCTCGAGGACCCGCAGCTCCTCCCGGTCCTCCGCGAAGCCGTCGTGAAGTCTTACGGCGAGAGCGCGCCCGACGTCCCGATTGCCGCGATCGGCGCCGCCGAAGCGCAGGCGTCGCTTCCGGAGGCACGCGGGATCGTCGAGGCCGCGTACCGCCATCCCTCGGTCCTCGTTTCGCGCCTTGCGCGGCGCTCGCTCGTGAAGAAGTTCCAGGCCGATCCCGCGACGTTCCCGCCGCGCACGTATCCCGGGGAGACGACGGCCGCCCACTACGCGGCGCTGCTGGCCGAAGCGGAGAAGCCGTGGAGCGCGCGCGTCGAGACAGTCCGTGGAGTGTTTCGCGTCCGGCTGGCGGGCCCCGAGGCGCCGATGACCGTGATGAATTTCGTGGAGCTCGCCCGCAAGGGCTACTTCGACGGCGCCCCGATCCACCGCGTCGTGCCGAACTTCGTGGTCCAGGACGGCGATCCGACCGGCACGGGAAACGGCGGGCCCGGCTACGAGATCCGCGACGAGATCAACGCGATCCCCTACGGGACGGGCACAGTCGGCATGGCGCTCGCAGGCCCGGACACCGGCGGTAGCCAGTGGTTCGTGACGCACGCGCCGCAGCCGCACCTGGACGGGACCTACACGGTCTTCGGCCAGGTGATCCAGGGCATGGACGTCGTGAACCGGATCGAGCAGGGCGACAAGATCCTGCGCGTCACGGTCGCGGTGGAGTCGCCGTAGATGTACGTGCTGGCGCGGGCGCTCCAGTTCCTGGGCCTCATCGTGGCCGGGGCCGCGCTTTTCGTGGGGGTGCTCGGCCACGATGTCCGGCGCGAGCTCCTGCTTCTGGGAATCGGCGCCGCGATCTTCTTCGCGGGTCGGACACTCCAGCGGGGGTTCCGGTGAGCAGCGGGGTCGTGCTCTCTACGCGCGAGCTGCCGGAGCCCTTCGACACGCTCCGATCGGATTTCGACGTGCGGGTTCTGGGCTACAACCCGTCCGAGCTCGAGCTGGTCGCCGAAGTGCCCGGCGTGGACGCGCTGGTCTGCCTCGTCGACGACCCTGTGACCGCGACCGTCATCGCCGCGGCCGAGAACCTGAAGGTGATCGCCAGCTACGCGGTCGGCGTCAACCAGATCGACCGCGTGGCGGCGGCGGCCAGGAGCATCTGGGTCACCAACACTCCGAACGTGCTGACCGACGCGACGGCGGACCTCACACTCGCCCTGCTGTTGGCCCTCTCGCGACGGATCATCGAGGGCGACCGCCTCGTTCGGGCCGGAGGCTTCGCCGGCTGGGCGCCCGACCTGCTTCTGGGGCGCGACCTGAAAGGGAAGGTCTTCGGAGTCGTCGGGCCCGGCCGCATCGGCAAGGCGGTCGCCCGCAGGGCGAAAGCGTTCGGGATGACCGTCGTCGCGGCGGGGCGCACGCCGCGCGACGAGCGGGACCCGGACGATCCCCCGCGTGTCTCCTTCGACGACCTGCTGCGACGCGCCGACGTCGTGTCGCTCCACGTCCCGCTGACGGACGAGACGCGGCACCTCATCAACGCCGAGACGCTCTCGAAGATGAAGCCGGGCAGCCTTCTGCTCAACACGTCCCGCGGAGCCGTGGTGGACGAGGTGGCCCTGACGCGCGCCCTGGAGAACGGGCCGCTTGCCGGGGCGGGGCTCGACGTGTTCGAGAACGAGCCCGGCATCACGCCGGCGCTGCTGGACGACGACCGGGTGGTGCTGATGCCGCATGCCGGCAGCGCGACGGTCGAGACGCGGAGGGAGATGGCGCGGATGGTCGTCGAAGACGTCCGCCGCGTTCTGTCCGGAGAAAAGCCCCTGCGGCCGGTGCCGCCGGAAGGAGGGCGCAGATGAAGCGGAAGAGCTCCTTTTTCCCGATCGACGCCGCGGCCGACGGCCTGCTGCGAAAGATGGCGCGCGGCGAAAACGCGCTGGCGTGGCTTCAGGCCCGCTGGGGGCGCATCGTGGGCGAGCCGCTCTCCCGAAAGATCGAGCCGACCGCCCTGCAGGGGCGGCGCCTCACCGTCTCGCTTCTGGATCCCTCCTGGCGGAAGCCCGTCGAGGCGACGCTGACTGAGCTCGAGAGCAAGCTCGCCGCGGAAATGCCGGACGTGAGGCCGAAGGTGACGTTGCGTTAGGAGGGTTTCAAGTCTCAGGTCTCACGTCTCAAGTGGGGGTCCCTCCTGAGACCTGAAACCTGGGACCTGAGACCTGGGACCTGGGACCTGAGACCTGGGACCTGAGACCTGGGACCTGAGACCCGCCTTACGCGTACAGTCCCCGCACCATCGTGTCGTGCGCGACGCGGGAGATCCCGAGCATGTAGGCGGCGATCCGCAAGCTCACGCCGTACTTCTCGGCCATCTGGGCGACGTCCCGGAACGACTGCAC
>JBASRI010000680.1:0-3833 GCA_049273755.1 Thermoanaerobaculia bacterium | reverse complement strand
GAGGAGGACGAGCCCCTTGAAGAAGAGGGCGAAGTTGTCCACGACGAAAGAGTCGCCGAGAATCGGGATCTTCCGGTCCGGCCGCATCGCCACGAAGGCGACGAGGATTCCCGTGACGACGACCGAGACGGTCGCCAGGAACCCGAGGAACTCCTCCCTCTCCTTGCCGACGAAGACCGAGATCGCGAGGAGCAGCAGCCCGGCCGCCGTGAGAAAGATCTCGGGCGAGAGCAGCGCCCAGTCGGACGCTTTGACCGCGAACGTCATGGGCGGGCGGCCTCTGCGCCGGCGGCGGCGGCCGGGGCGGCCTTCTCGGCCAGGGCCGGAGCCTCCGCCGTCGGCCCTCCGACGATCTGGACGATGCGCTCGGAGGGGCGGCGGATGACCTCGAAGATCGGGCTCGGGTAGAGGCCGATCCAGAGGGCCAGGATCACCAGCGGCAGGAGCGTGAGTTGCTCGCGCAGGGTCAGGTCCGCCAGCCTCGCGTTGGCCGGATTCGTGATCTCGCCGAAGAACAGGCGCTGGTAGAGCCAGAGCAGGTACGCCGCGCCGAGCACGATGCCCGTGGCCGCGCAGAATGCCCACCAGAAGTTCCTGGCGAAGGCGCCCTGCAGGATCGTGAACTCGCCGATGAAGCCGTTCAGGAGCGGCAGGCCCATCGAGGACAGCGCCATGATCATGAAGTACGTGGCGTAGACCGGCATCTGCTTGGCGAGGCCGCCGTACTCCGCGATCATTCGCGTGTGGCGGCGCTCGTAGAGGACGCCCACGAGGAGGAAGAGCGCGCCCGTCGAAATGCCGTGGTTGATCATCTGGAGGATTCCGCCCTGGACGCCCGCCATGTTGAGCGTGAAGATCCCGAGCATCACGAACCCCAGGTGCGAAACCGAGGAGTAGGCGATCAGCCGCTTCATGTCCTTCTGGACGAGTGTGACCATCGCGCCGTACACGATCCCGATCAGCGCCAGCGTGACCATCACGGCGATGACGCGCCGGTCGCGGACGGCCTCGGGAAACATCGGCAGCGAGAAGCGAACGAAGCCGTACGTCCCCATTTTCAGCAGGATCGCCGCCAGGATGACCGAGCCCGCCGTCGGCGCCTCCGTGTGCGCGTCGGGCAGCCATGTGTGGAACGGGAACATCGGCACCTTGATCGCGAAGCCCAGGAAGAAGGCGAAGAAGAGCCAGACCTGGAGCTCCGGCGGCATGCTCTGGGCGACCGCGGTCAGCTTCTCGATCGAGAAGGTCGGCAGGTTGCCCAGGCCCTTGTATCCGAGAAAGCCGGTCGTATTGTAGAAGTACAGCGCGATGATGCCGAGCAGCATCAGCACGGATCCCGCCAGCGTGTAGAGGAAGAACTTGATCGCCGCGTAAAGCCGGCGCTGCCCGCCCCAGATGCCGATCAGGAAGTACATCGGGACCAGCATCACTTCCCAGAACACGTAGAAGAGGAAGAGGTCGAGACAGCAGAAGGTCCCGAGCATGAAGGTCTGCAGCATCAGCAGGAGTGCGTAGTACTCCTTCTGCCGCTCGGTGATCGCCGAATAGGAGCAGACCACTGCGATCACACCCATCAGCGTCGTCAGCAGGATCAGAACGAGCGAGATGCCGTCGATCCCGAAGTGGTACGAGACGCCGAGCGACGGGATCCAGTCGATCTTCTCCACGAACTGGTAGCCGTCGCGCCCCCGGTCGAACGCCCACCAGAGAGGCAGCGAGATGAGGAAGTCGAGCAGGGCCACGAAAGTCGCGAAGGCCTTGATCGTCTTCGTCTTCTCTTTCGGGACGAGGAAGGCGATCGCCAGCGCCCCGGCGAGCGGGACGTACGTGAGGATCGAGAGAATCGGGATCTGGCTCAGAAGCTGTTTGAGATCCATGCGCTCTTTCTCACCTCATCGAAATAACAGGTAAACGGCCACGAGGCAGACGAGCCCTCCCCCCATGACCAGCGCGTAGTTCTGCACGCGGCCGGTCTGCGCCCTCCGGAAGAGCCCGTAGAGCGCCTGGAGGGTGTCCGCGACGCCGTTGACGAGACCGTCCACGACGTACTGGTCGAAGAGCGACGCGATCCCGGAGGAACCCCTGGTCACCGCCGCCGCGCCGTTGGGAATCAGGTCCACGACGGTCGCGTCGACCTCCCAGAGCAGGCGCCCGCCGTCGAGCGCCACACCGCGAACGAAGACCTTCTCGTAGACCTCGTCGACGAAATACTTGTTGGACACCGCCCGGTACACGCCGGGCCAACGCTCTGCGAGGCCCGCCGGGACGCGGCCCTCCCCCTTCGCGTACCAGCTCCAGGCGAGGTAGATCCCGATGGAGGCCACTGCCACGGCCGCTCCCATCAGAGCGAGCTCGACGGAGAGCGGAGCGTGGTGCGCGGCGTCGTGGCGCCCCGCGATCTCCAGGCGGATCGGCTTCAAGAACTCGCCGATCTTGTTGCCCCCCTCCACGATCGGAACGCCGACGTAGCCCGAGACGACCGACAGGACCGCCAGGACGATCAGCGGCACCGTCATCGTCCTGGGCGACTCGTGGATGTGCGCTTCCTGCTCGGCGCCGCCCCGGAACTTGCCCCAGAAGGTCAGGGCGAGCAGCCGGAACATGTAAAACGCCGTCAGGCCGGCGGTGAAGAGAGCCACGGCATAGAGCACCTTCGGGAGCCACGGAATCGACGCGAACTCCGCGTGGTACACCGCCGCCTTGATCGCGTCCTTGGAGAAGAACGCGGCCAGGAGCGGCACGCCCGCGATGGTCAGCGTGGCGATCAGGAACGTCCTGTAGGTCGTGGGGATCCTGGATGCCAGTCCGCCCATTCGCCGGATGTCCTGCTCCCCCGCCAGGGCGTGGATCACCGAGCCGGACCCGAGGAAGAGACAAGCCTTGAAAAAGGCGTGGGTCGTGACGTGGAACATCCCCTCGGTGAACGCGCCCACGCCGCAGGCCAGGAACATGTACCCGAGCTGCGAGACCGTCGAGTACGCCAGGACCTTCTTGATGTCGTTCTGCGCCAGGCCGATCGTCGCCGCGAAAAGGGCGGTGAACGCCCCGACCACAGCGACGAGGATCATGGCGTGGGGTGCGAGCCGGAAGAAGACGTTGCAGCGCGCGACCATGTAGACGCCGGCCGTGACCATGGTCGCCGCATGGATCAGCGCCGAGACCGGTGTCGGGCCGGCCATGGCGTCCGGCAGCCAGACGTGGAGCGGGAACTGCGCCGACTTGCCGCAGGCGCCCACGAAGAGAAGCACGCACACGAGGGTCATGTAGGGCGCGTAGGCCGAGGGGTCCGCGGCGGCCGCCTTGAACACCGTCTCGAAATCGAGCGAGCCGAAGAGGGCGAAGACGGCGAAGATGCCGAGGAGGAAACCGAAGTCGCCAATGCGGTTGACGACGAAGGCCTTCTTGCCGGCGTCGGCCGCGTAGTTCCGGTCGTAGTAGAAGCCGATCAAAAGGTACGAGCACAGGCCCACGCCTTCCCACCCGACGAAGAGGACCAGGAAGTTCGCGCCCAGAGCCAGCACCAGCATCGCGAACATGAAGAGGTTCAGGTACGCGAAGTAGCGCCCGTAACCTTCGTCGTGCCCCATGTACCCGACCGAGTAGACGTGGATCAGGAAGCCTACGAAGGTCACGAAGGCCAGCATCAGCGCCGACAGCGAGTCCAGCCGGAATGCGGCATCCACCACCCACTCGCGCAGCGGTCCCGGAATCTGGCCGACCGCCTGGTTCAGGCCCAGCGGGATCCACCGGTAGAGCCACTCCGTGTGCGCCGCACCGGAGGCGAATGCCCTCAGGCCGACGTCGAAGATCGCGCCGAAGGCCAGCAAGCACGC
>JBASRI010000617.1:0-2376 GCA_049273755.1 Thermoanaerobaculia bacterium | reverse complement strand
GTCGTGGTGTTCGGGTTCCCGGGCGGCGGCGGGACCGTCGCCGCTGACGGTGCGAATCGCAGGCGGCACGACCGTCGTGTCGCGGCCGGGCCCGCCCTGGGCGGCGAGCTCCTGGAGATTGGCGAGCTTCAAGGTCGGGAGATTCTCCGCCGCCGAGACCATCGTGCCGAGATCCTGGAGGGCCTTCTGCTCCTCCAGGTGCGCCTTGAGCTGGTAGAGCGCGAGCGCCATGTCCTTGCCGCGTTGGTACCGGTTCCACGGGTCCTTGGCCATCGCGCGGGCGACGATCGGGTTGAACTCGGCAGGGACCTCGGTCGAGAGCTCGGCGGGGGGCGTGAAGTCCTCATGGACGATCTTGTACGAGATCGCCGTCAGGTTGTCGCCCTGGAAGGGCTTGCGGTTGGTCAGGAGCTCGTAGAGCACGACGCCGAGGGAAAAGATGTCGCTGCGGCCGTCCACGGGCGCCCCCGAGACCTGCTCGGGCGACATGTAGTTGGGCGTGCCGAGGAACTGTCCGGTCGTCGTGAGGTTCGAGGAGGCGACCTTGGCGATCCCGAAGTCGGTGATCTTCACTTTGCCGTCGGTGGTCAGGATGATGTTGGCCGGCTTGATGTCGCGGTGAATGATGCCTTTGCGGTGCGCATAGTCGAGGGCCTCGCCGATCTGGGCGATCAGGTCGGCGATGTCGTCCCAGGTGAACTTGTTCTTCTCGGCCAGGAGGGACTTGAGGTTGCGCCCCTCGATGTACTCCATGGCGATGAAGGAGGCGCGGCTCTCGGTGTCCTCTCCGATGTCGTGGATCGTGACGATGTTGGGGTGGGAGAGGATCCCGGCCGTCTGGGCCTCGCGCGTGAACCGCTCCCGGAACTCGCGGGACTCGGAATCGTCGTCTCCCGTCTGGGAGGTCTTGATGGTCTTGATCGCGACCAGGCGGCCGATGACGGGGTCCTTCGCGAGGTAGACCACCCCCATCGCTCCCTTGCCGAGCTCGTTCAAGACCTCGTAACGGCCGAGCTTGCCCACGCGCGTTCCTGCCGCTACCTTACCGGGCATAAATTCGGAACGAGTCCCTCCCAGGCTCGGCGGCGACGCACGGAACGCACGAAAGCCTTGCGAAGCGCCGGGTCGGTCGAAATTCTAGCAGGTTGAGGGCCCGGGCGAGCGGGCCAAATCGGGACGGAAAGCATCGTCCGCCTGCCGGCCGCCGTCCCGCGGCCGGCATATCCTCGTCCCATGGAACATGCCGCCGCTCCCGTCCGCGCCGAAACGATCCGACGCTTCGAAGCTGGGACGCTCGTGGCGCGCGAGGACCGGGTCACCGTCGAAGAACCCCTGGAGATCCGGGTGGGCGCCGAGACGCTCGCCGTCACGATGCGTACGCCGGGGAACGACTTCGAGCTCGCCGCCGGCTGGCTCCTCTCCGAGGGCATCGTGCACAGGCCCGAGGAGATCGTGCGCCTCGAGCATTGCCGGGAGGTGCAGTCGCCCGAGGAGGAGGGCAACGTGGTCGTCGTGCGCGCGACGGTTCCGGCCGGGACGCTTCTCGACCGGGCCCGCCGGCTTCTCGTGACGACGTCCTCGTGCGGGCTCTGCGGCAAGGCTTCGATCGAGGCCGTGCACGGGCGCTTTCCCGCGGTGGACTCCCCCGCCCGCGTCTCCCCCGCAGTCCTGGCCGCCCTCCCGGGGGCTTTGCGACGGGCCCAGACGACCTTCGGACAGACGGGCGGCCTTCACGGCGCGGGCATCTTCGCGCTCGACGGGCGATTGCTTTGTGTCCGCGAGGACGTCGGCCGCCACAACGCGGTGGACAAGGCGATCGGGGCACTCTTCCGCGAGGGCCGGGTGCCGCTGTCCGAGGCGATCCTGCTGGTCTCCGGACGCACCTCTTTCGAGATCGTGCAGAAAGCCGTCGCGGCCGGGATTCCGATCGTGGCCGCCGTCTCGGCGCCGTCCTCGCTCGCGATCGACCTCGCCCGCGGGTCGGGCGTGGCGCTCATCGGATTCCTCCGCGAAGGAGGATTCAATCTGTATTCGGGGGAGGAGCGCGTCGACGCTCCTTCGCCCGCTCGATCAGCGCCGGCAGGACCCAGCCCAGCATGACGCCGGCAAAGACCAGAAGGCCCACCGCCACGAGGAACGCAACACCGATCGCCAGGCAGGAGAGGGCGGTCATGCGGAGACCATTGTGGGACATGGGACGCGGGTTCCGGGAGGGCGCCGCCTGACGGACCCGGGCGAGGGCGAGGAGCGGCTTCGCAGCGGCAAGGCCGTCGTGGCTGGCCTGATCCTGGCGGCCGTCGTGCTCGCCGGGGTCCTGGTATTTCTGTGGGTCGTCTTCTCGAAGGCCTGCGCTCCGTCGCCTCCGCTCGCTCGGGA
>JBASRI010000671.1:0-2982 GCA_049273755.1 Thermoanaerobaculia bacterium | reverse complement strand
GGGCCGGAGCTCGCGCGCAGGGCGGCCGAGGCCGCCGTCGCGGCCGCGAAGCCCCTTTCGCAGACGGCGTACAAGGCGCGCCTGGCGAGAGTCGAGCTCGAGCGGGCGCTCAAGGAGGTCTTCGCCTGAACGACGATCCGCTGGCGCCGATGCGGCGCTTCGCGCGCCCCGAGAAGGGCAAGGGGCGCGAAGTGGATTCGTTGCTTTGCCGCTACTTGCGCACGAAGACCTGGCTTTCGCCGGACGCCTTCGGCGAGGGGGATCCTCGACGCTCGCCCTCGATCGCGCAGTACTGGTGCTTGCGCACCATGCGCTCGGACGGCCCGGATGGCGCCCTGGCGCTGCCCGAAGAGTGCACGGACGAGCGAACCTGCTTCGAGCCGATGGCGACCAAGAGCGGTGAGTCTTAGCGGCGTCACTTGTCATCCCGAGCGTAGCGAGATAGCCGACCACCAAAGGTAGACCCTCAGCAGTAGGCAACGTCGGGCGTAGCCCGACGTTAGTCCCTTTTGAAGCCGCAGAACCACCCAGAAAGGGATCCCTCGTCGCTGCGCTCCTCGGGATGACAGGCGCGCCGCCCTACCGCTTCTTCAAATCCATCAGCACCTGCCGGGCCACCGCCTTCAGTGTGTCGAAGACGCCGGCACCGGTCGTGGCGACGGCCTCGAAGGTCGGCTCGCGCTTGATGTTGAGCTTGCGGTAGAGCTCGTCCGCGGGCATCGCCGTAGGGAGGTCCCGCTTGTTGAACTGCAGGACGTACGGGATCGCCGCGATGTCGTAGCCCTGATCCTTGAGGTTCTTGTCGAGGTTGCGGATCGACTCGACGTTGGCCTCGAGGCGGGCCTCCTGCGAGTCGGCCACGAAGACGACGCCGTCCACGCCCTTGAGAATCAGCTTGCGCGAGGCGTCGTAGAAGACCTGGCCGGGGACCGTGTAGAGGTGAAAGCGCGTCTTGAAGCCTTTGACCGTTCCCAGATCGAGCGGCAGGAAGTCGAAGAAGAGCGTGCGGTCCGTCTCGGTCGCCAGCGAGATGAGCTTGCCCTTGGCCGTCGGGTTCGTGCGGTCGTAGATGTACTGCAGGTTCGTCGTCTTGCCGCACAGGCCCGGTCCGTAGTAGACGATCTTGCAGTTGATCTCGCGGGCGGCGTAGTTGATGAACGTCATGGCGTCGCCGTCATCGTCCGGTCCGCGGCCGGGGGGTCACTCGGAGAACAGGCGGTCGATGTCCTCGTCCGTGATCTCCGCGAAGGGCGAGTCGAAGTCCGCCTGGAGGGCCAGCTTGTCCTTCTCCGCCTTTCGGGCAATCTCCTCGAAGACCTTCTCGAGCTCGGCCATGGCCCGCCGCACGCGCAGGCGCACGAGGCCCAGGGAGGTGCGCTCGTCGAAGATCACGACCAAGATGACGCGCTGCGCCACGATGGAGATGTGGATGTTGTCCCGCTCGCCTTCGTGGAAGAGAATCGAGAACTCTTTCTCGCCGATCAGGCGCGCCAGGCCGTCGGTGGCGGCGACGTTGCCCGCCGTCAGCGACGCGAGCGAGGTCGTGTCGAGAGACTGGAGGTCGCCGACCGCCGCGATCTGCTGGCCGTTCTTGTCGACCAGGAAGACGACATTGGCGTTCGCGTCCGACGCGAGCCTCTGGAGCGAGTCCTTGATCCTTCGAAACTCCTCGTCGTAGAGGACGAGGTCGGGCAGTGTCATGTATTAACTGACTCTCCTGTGAGGACTTATTGTAGCAGCTTTGTTTTTCATAGCTCCCTGCGGTTCTCGAGGGAACGCGCCATGGTCACCTCGTCGGCATACTCGATGTCGCCGCCCACCGGCAGGCCGAAGGCGATCCGCGTCACGCGCACGCCCGAGGGCTTCAGGCGCCGTGCGAGATAGAGCGCCGTGGCCTCTCCTTCCACGTTCGGGTTGGTCGCGATGACGACCTCGCGCACCTCGGGCGTGACCCGAGACACGAGGCCAGCCACATCGATCTCGTCGGGTCCGATTCCTTTCAGCGGCGAGAGCGCGCCCCACAGCACGTGGTACCGGCCCCGGAACTCGCGCGTCTTCTCGATCGCGGCGAGGTTGCCGGGCTCTTCGACGACGCACAGGAGCCCCGCGTCACGCTGCGGGTCCACGCAGATGTCGCACGGGTCTTCCTCCGTCAGAGTGTTGCAGACAGAGCAGCGCTTGACCGCGGCCCGCGACTCCGAGATCGCGCGGGAGAGCCGCTCGGCGTCCTCGTCGGGCGAGCGCAGCAGGTAGTAGGCCAGGCGCGCCGCGCTCTTCGCCCCGATTCCCGGGAGCTTCTGGAACTCCGCGGCGAGCCGCTCGAGGGATTTCGGAGTGCCGGGCATCCTCGAGACGCTACCGCATCCCCGGCATCATCCCGCCGAGAAGCGACGCCGTCTTCTTCTGCACGGCCTCGTCCACGCGGCGCGACGCCTCGCGGGCGGCCGCAAGAACGAGGTCCTGCAGCGTCTCGACGTCCTCGGGATCCACGGCCGCCCTGTCGATCGAGACCGACAGAATCTCCTTCTTCCCGGACATCTCGATCTTGACCATGCCGCCGCCCGAGGCGGCCTCGACCTTCATCGCCGAAAGCTCCTGGTCCATCTTCGCCTGCATGGCCTGGGCCTGTTGCATCATCTTTTGGATGTTCATTCTGCGGTCGGCCGCGTAGGGGCAGCTCGCGCCGCCCGCGGGCGGGGAGCGGGCCTCCCCCGCCCCTACGACGGGTCACTCCTCCTCTTTGATCTCCGTCAATTCTCCGTGGAAGAGTTCCATGGCCGAGCGCACCATCGGGTCCGACTCGGCCCGAGAGCTCGCGCGCTCGCGCGCGATCGTGGAGCGCGGCACCTCGCGCGCCGCCTTCCCCAGATCGCCGTCGGCTGGGGGGCCCGTCCTGAGCACGATTCGCAGCGGCCGCCCGAACGCCTCCCGGGCCACCTCGGAGAGGAGCTTGCGGGCGGCCTGCTCCTCCAAGGCCTCCTT
>JBASRI010000657.1:0-5467 GCA_049273755.1 Thermoanaerobaculia bacterium | reverse complement strand
CGGCCGGCGTCAGGAGCGCCCAGAGGTACGCGGTGACGAGGCTCGCGGCCAGAGATTCCCTCCACGGCAGCGCGAGGCGTGGCTGGAGCGAAGGCCCGCGCAGGTAGCGCTGCGCGGCGATGAAGAGGCCGACGATGCTCCAGATCAGGAGGATCTCGACGCCGCGATGCAGCCGCGTGAGTCTGGCCCCGGGCGCTCCCGACGCGGCTTTGAGGGAACCACGGGGCGCCCCTCGGGACGCGCGGGACTCCGAAGGCTCGCCGGCCTCTTTGACGATCGAGACCCGAGTCCGCGGAGCCGCGGTCCTCATACGGCGAAGCGCTGGCGTCTAGACGGCCAGCCGCCGGAACTCCTTCAAGCGCTCGCGGTACGTCGACGACAGCGTCAGCTTCGTTCCGTCCTTCAGGATCACGGCATAGTCGCCGTTGAACCAGGGGTGCATCTCCTTGATCTTCTCGATGTTGACGATCGTCGAGCGGTGGATTCGGAAGAACTTCTTCGGGTCCAACTTGGACTCGATGCCGGAGGTCGTCTCGTGGAACAGATAGATCTCCTTGCCGACGTGGAGGCGCACGTTGTTGCGCGAGGACTCGATCCAGTCGATGTCGGCCACCCGCAGGAAGACGCTCCGGTCGTCCTTCTTGATCAGCAGCCACTCCGGATACGCGCGCTCGCGCTGGATGTCCTCGAGCAGCGCGTGGAGCGCGGCCTTGAGCTCGCGCGAGGAGCTGCGGTCGATCTCCGTGCGCGCGCGCTCGACGGCGGCGCGCAAACGCTCGGTCGAGAAGGGCTTCATGAGGTAATCGACGGCGTGCGCCTCGAAAGCCTTGAGCGCGTAGCGGTCGAAGGCGGTCACGAAAATGACGGCTGGCAGATCCTGGGCATCCAGGCTCGCCAGCACGCCGAACCCGTCGAGCCCGGGCATCTGGACGTCGAGGAGCACGAGGGCGGGCTTCAATTCGGCGATCGCTTTGACCGCCTCGAACCCGTCTCCGCACTCGCCCACGATCTCGATGTCGGGCTCGTCCCGGAGGCCGTTGCGCGTCCACTCCCGCGCGAGCGGCTCGTCGTCGACGATCAGCGTTCGAATCTTCACGCTAGCCTCCCCTGGTTTTTTTGCAACGCCTCCGTGCGTGATACGTAAAGAAACAGAAGGAGTTACGAAAGAATGCCGAGTCGTTTCACACCAAGAATCCGGACGAAGTGTTCAAAATCCGGAACCAGGGGCGAGTAGCGAGGATGAACGGCAGGTTTCTGAGGACGAAGGACTATTCTGGTCGGATGAATCGTGGATCGCGCGTGCCAGCCGGCCGAGTTCGTCCGATTGGATCCTGGGCGTCGCTTGCGGCGTTTCTCGTGCTGCCACTGGTGCCCGGTCATGGCTGCGAACCGGCCGCTCCGCCTCCGGCGCCACTCCCGGCCGCGGCCGCCGCGGCGACTCCCGCCCCCGCACCCGACGCGTTCGCTTCGAGCGTTCGGCCGATCCTGCGCGAGCGCTGCGCTCCCTGCCACGAGCCCGGCGGCAAGCTCTACGCGAAGCTCCCGTTCGACGATCGCAACGTCGTCGCCGCGCACCCGGAGGGCATTCTCAAGCGGCTCCAGGGAAGCGACCGGGAAGCCGTGGAGAAGTGGCTGAGGGGGATCCAACCGCGGTCGTAGGGGCGGCCCTCGCGGCCGCCCCCCTTACGGGGCGGGGACAAGCCCCGCCCCTACGACGGGAATGGCCGGGTGGATGCGCCTAACGCTTCTTCGGCGTGTAGGTCCCGTCGAACTCTCCAGCCCAGGTCTTCCCTCCGTCCCTGGAGGTCTCCCAGAGCTGCCGCACGCTACCCTCCGGGAGGCGGGACCAGGTGATCCGGTTGCGCACCAGGCCGCCGTTCTCGCCCGGGCCTTCTCCTTCGAGCGTCATCTTCGTGTTCCGATACTCGCCCGTCAGCAGCAGCACGTTGCCCCGGCCGTCCACCCAGGTCTGGCGCCAGCGTTTCGCGGCCGAGTCCCACATGTTCAGGCTCGTCCCGTTGACGCCGCCCGCTCCCGCCCACTCCTCGCGCAGCGCGCATCCGCCCAGGATCGGCGTGATCCGATTGGTCCCGGCGGTCTTTCCGTCGGGGGTCGTCACGTGCCACTCGCCGAGCCAGAAGTCGAACTGACGGTGCTCGGGCGACGAGCAGGGCTTGGGAGCCGGCGTCGCCTTGGCAGGGGGGTCCGACGGAGGGCGCAGCATCTCGCCGTCGCCCACCGTGAGGGCGAGCATGGCAGCGGCCAGCGGCAATATCGGGACGGCCACGGTGGATCCTCCCGTCGTTCTCGGAACCATACGGGCCGGACGGAGTTTCGGCCAAGCCTGCCGGGATGGAGGGGCCGTTTTCCGGGACGAAATCTTCAGCGCAGCCGGCGGAAGGCGTGCGACTTGACTGCGATCCAGACCTCGGTCCCGGACTCGAGGCCGAGCTCGTCCGCCGACGAGAGCGTCAGGCGTGCCGTCCATTCCAGGCCGAGGGCGGCGATCCGGATCCAGGCCGTGGCGCCCGAGATCTCCCTCGAGATCACGGATCCGGGGTGGACGTTGCGGGCCGAAATGCCCTCGAGCGGCCGGGTGGAGACGAGGACGTCCTCGGGAGCGACCGCGAAAACCGCCTGCGCCGCGCCGGGGTGCGCGGTTTGCTCCGCGGGAACCGCGAGCAGGGCTTGGCCGACGCGCAGCGACGCCGTATCGCCCCGGGCGCTCTCGCCGACGAATCTCCCCGCGAGAATGTTGTCGAACCGCGCCTCCGGATCCAGGAGAGACATCGAACGCAGAGCTTCGTCGGGCGCGCCCGAAAAGACCACCGTGCCCTCCCGCAGCACGACGGTCTCCCGAGCCACGGCGCGGGCTTCCCCGGCGTTGTGCGTGACGTAGAGGAACGGAACGCGCATCGCTTCGCGCACGCGGAGCAGGTACGGAAGGATCTTTCCCTTCAGCTCAGGATCCACGGCTGCCAGCGGCTCGTCCAGGAGCAGCAGCCGGGGCTCGGTCGCGATCGCCCGCGCCAGCGCCACGCGCTGGCGCTCGCCGCCGGAGAGCGTGGCGGGGTAGCGCCGGGTCAGGTCGCCGATCTCGAGAATGTCCACGGCCTCCCGGAAGAGCCGCTCTCCGGCGCCGCCGTCGCGCATCCCGAACCGCACGTTGCCCTCGACGTCGAGATGGGGGAAGAGGCAGGCGTCCTGCGGCACGTAGCCGACACGGCGACGCTCCGGAGGCAGGAACGTCCCGCGGGAGGTGTCCATGAGCGTCTCGCCGGCCACCGCGATGCGGCCGGAGGCCTTCCGCCGCAGGCCCGCGATCGATTCGAGCAGCGACGTCTTGCCCGAGCCCGAGGGGCCGAGCACCGCCACGGCTTCGCCCGAAAGGCGCATCGCCACGCGAAGCGGGAAGCGGGCCAACGGCAGCGCGACGTCGAGCTCGATCATGCCGCGGTCCGGCGGCTCCGGCTCCGCGTCAAGAGCTCCGACGCGAGGACCGTCGCGAACGCGAGGGCGACCGTGACGCCGACCAGGTGCATCGCAGCCGCGTCCTGGCCGATCTGCGTGCGATGGAAGATCGCCAGAGCGATCGTCTGGGTCCGGCCCGGGATGTTGCCGGCGACCAGGATCGTGGCCCCGAACTCCCCGAGCGCCCGGCAGAAGGCGAGCAGGGTGCCCGCGAGAATTCCGCGCCAGGCCAGTGGAAGCGCCACGCGCCTGAAAACCCGCAGGGGGCCGCTGCCGAGCGAGCGCCCCATCGCGAGCAGCCGGGGATCGATCTCCTCGAAGGCGGTGCGTGCGGGCCGGACCAACAGGGGAAACGACATCACCGCGGTGGCGACGGCCGCGGCCTTCCAGGTGAAGAGGATCTCGATTCCCGCCCGATCGAGCAGGCGGCCCAGCGGCCCGGAGCGGCGCAGGGCCTCGAGCAGGAGCAGCCCGACGGCGGTCGGGGGGAGGACCAGCGGGAGCGAGAGGGCCGTCTCGGCGACCGCGCGCCAGGCTCCGCCGCCTCGGGCAAGGGCCCAACCCGCACCGATTCCGAGCGGAAGGATGAAGAGCGTGGCGCACGCCGCCACGCGCAGCGTCAGGAGCAGGATCGAGAGGTCGTCGGCGGACACGCTAGTTCTTCGCGTTCGCGTCGAGGATGCGAAAGCCGCGCTTGCGAAAGACCGCGAGTCCTTCGTCTCCGGCGAGGAAGCGGACGAAGGCTTTCGCTTCGTCGAAGCGCTTCGAGCGCGGCAGGGCGGCGACGGAGTAGGCGATCGGAGCGCCGCCCACGACCGTCAAGGCGATCCGCACGCCTCTGGACGTCGCCGCGTCGGTACTGTAGACGACGCCCGCCGGCACGTTCCCGGAGGCTACGGCGGCGAGGGCCGCCCGGACGTCGAGCGCCGGCACGACCTTCGGTGCGACGAGATTCCAGACGCCTTCGGACTCGAGCCACTTCTTTGCGTAGATCCCCGCCGGAACGGACGCCGGGTCCGCGAGGGCGAGCGCCGGGAAAGAGGCGACGTCCCGCGCAGTGGCGACCGTCGCCGTCGAATCGGCCGGGACCACGACGGCGAGCGTGTTCGAGAGAAACTCCCGGCGGTCGTCCCGCCGCACGCGGCCCGCTTTCTCGAGCGCGTCCATGCGCGCCGTGTCGGCGGAGAAGAAGACGTCGGCCGGCGCGCCCGCTTCGATCTGGCGTTCGAGGTCGCTCGACGCACCGAAGGAAAAAACGATCTTGGTTCCGGTCCCTTCCTCGAACGCCTTGCCCAGCTCCTGGAGCGATTCGGTCAGACTAGCCGCTCCGAAGACCAGGATTTCGGGCTTGGGATCCGCGGCTCCGAGCCCGAAGAGCCCCGCCGCCAGGGTGAGGAGGACTCCGACTTTCTTCATGCTCCGATCACCATCACTTCCGTCGCTTTGATCAGCGCAACAGCGGGCGAGCCCGCCTTGAGCCGCAGTTGCTTGGCCGCGGCGCTCGTGATGATCGCAGTGAGTTCCTGGCCTCCGACGTCGAGGCTCACCTCGGCGAGAAGGCCCGATACGCGTATGCGCGTGACCGAGCCTCTCAGCTTGTTTCGCCCGCTGATCGCATCCATCCCGAACGCGGGCGCGCCGGCGAGGGCCGCTCCCGAGAGACGTCGAACCTCGCTCGCAGGGATGCGGTGGTGCCCACCCGGGGTGCGCGCGGCGCGGATGCGCTTCTTGTAGATCCACTGCTTGATGGTCTGGTGGCTGACCCCCAGGAGGCGCGCGGCCTGGGCGGCCGTGAACGGACCCGACGGGGAAGTGGTGGCCATTGAAGAGCCGATTCTATACGATTCACTACGATTCAGTTGCGTTGAATCGTCGTACGCGGCAGGATTCGGGCATGACGACCCCACGCCGGGTGCTCCTCTGCGTCGCAGCGCTCCTGTCCGCGGCCGGATTGCGGGCGGACGACGGCCCCGAGCCGGCCGCGCCCCCCAAGCCC
>JBASRI010000649.1:0-3960 GCA_049273755.1 Thermoanaerobaculia bacterium | reverse complement strand
GGGGAAAAGTCAGCCGCCTTCCAGAGGGACACACGATCCGAACCTGCCGTGACGAGAACTCGCTGCCCATCAAACGCTGCGGCAATTGGGCCAGTCATCCCGTTGCCGGTCAAAGTGGCAAGCACCGCTCCGGTCGAAGCCTGAACGACGGCTACGGCTGGGGGTTGCGTGGCCTGAAGTGGCACCCACAGATTCTTACCGTCGAAGGCGAAGTAGGCGGGTTCGCCCGAGAGAGGTACGGTCTGTAAGATGGCTCCGCTGGAATCGAGTTTGAAGAGGCTTTCTGCAAGCTGGTCGCCGACCCAGATATTCGTTCCGTCAAACACGATGCTGAACGGGGTTTGGAAGCCCTTCGTAACCTTCGTGACGGGCCACGGGAGGGTCGGGCCGGGTTGGACGATGAACACAGCACCCGTGCTACTGGTGATCCAGATGCGAGAGCCGTCGAAAGCGAGCCCATAAGGGCCAGAACCGATCGGGTCTGAGACCGGCGATATAGCTCCTGCGGGCTGCGTCGGATCGATCATGTAGAGGATGGGAGAGAAGTTCGTCGTAAGAAACACTTTCCCCATAGCCGACATCACAGCAAGCGCGTTGGTGGCCCCGGTCCAGCTTTCAAGGAGCTTGCCGTCGCTAGCTCGTACGCGAGCGACCACACCATCGCCAGTTACCGTAACCCACAGGTCGGCACCGTCCGACACCACCGCGAACGGAAGACTTCCGACAGTTGTTAGGCCCAAAGCCTCGCTGCCCTGCGGCGTCCACCACTGTCCGAGCGCGGCACGTCGTGAAGAGCGAGCGAGCGTTTGATTGATGCCTTTCGACACGAACACGGCGGCCTGCCCGCGTGTCATCGGGTTGTCAGGGGAATACGTCGTCGCGGAGGTTCCCGCCGTGATGCCAAGGTAATACATCTCGAGCACGTAAGGGCAGATTGCTGCGGACACGTCCGTAAACGGGCCGCAGGTGTCCTGAACCGCCGCAGTTGCAGCCCCTCCGAGTACCGCGAGGACACAGAGACCGATACCGAAAAGTACCCGCCGGGATGGAGAGAAGGTCTTCATTGTTCCCCCTCTGAACTAGAGCATACCGCCTCGTTGCCTCGTTGGCTTATCAGGTCAGGACAGCTCAGGTTTACGCCCGAGACCGACAAGGAAGATGGCTGTAATCGCAAGGTAGCCGCTTTCGGCCGGAGGTGTAAGCTTTCGCTCTCGGTTTTGACAGGAGGCAGCTCAATGGCCCTTCCTCGCCGGTCCCGAGCAGCTCTCGCCCTGGCTCTCGGCCTTTTTTCCCTTCTTGCAGGAGGCGCCACGCGCGTCGTACAGGACCAGTGCGGGCCCTTCACCGATGTCTCGCCAGCGATCTGTCCCTACGTGCTCGAGATGTACTACCTTGGCATCACGGCGGGAACCTCCGCGACTACCTACTCGCCAGATGCCACGATGACACGTGGGCAAGGAGCAGTCTTTGTTTCGAAAGGAATTAACCAGGCACTCGCGCGGAGTAGCCGCCGTGCGGCTCTCGCACAGTGGTGGGGCGGAAACGTGGGACCTTCCCTTGGGCTCGGATTGACGACGGTAGGTTCGGGACCGATCGGACTAGCTTGCGATGGCGCGGACATCTGGGTGGCAAATCACACCGACGGGACAGTCTCTCGAGTGCGCGCCTCCGATGGAAAACTCCTTGAGACATGGACGGGCGCCGACAACGCATACGCCGTTCTCGTTGCGTACGGGCGAGTTCTAGTTGCAGGTCGACCAGATGCTGGTCCGGCCGGCGGGAAGCTGTACATGATCGATCCCAGCCAACCCGCGGGAAGCGTCACGACGGCCGTCGATGACATGACGATCTTCCCAATGAGCCTCGCATTCGATGGCAAGAGGATTTGGGCGGCTGGCGGACTCCAACCCCCGTTGGGTGTCGCAATCATCACCCCCGCGAGCGCGCCTCCCTGGCCCGTCGCAGTCATTACAGGACCTAGCTTTCAGTTCGCGCTGGGAGCTGTTTTCGATGGCCAGAACGTTTGGACGAGCCAAGGTTCCGGTAACTCTGGTTCTCTTCTGAAACTGGACAGCAGCGGTAACGTGCTTCAGACGGTCCCGCTGGATGGGGCAGGGGGATACCCGGCATTCGACGGTGCCAACATCTGGGCCCCCGGAGCGAATGGATCTGTGACGGTCGTAAGCGCCTCCTCCGGGAACGTCGTCGGCACGCTACCGGGCCTCGGGACGCCCCGTGCCGCAGCGTTCGACGGCCAGCGAATCCTCGTCGTCGCAGGAACGCGCGGCGCCCTGTTTCGGGCTGCGGATCTTGGTTCTCTCGGGAGCTTTACGATTTCGCCATCGCCGGTGAGGGATGCGTACGAAATAGTGAGTGATGGAATCAACTTCTGGTTAACCATTCCATCCCTGGACGAGATCGCGCGGTTCTGAGATGCGACGGCCCACTATACTCGCGCTCGCCGTCGTCGCCCTCCTCGCTGGAGGCGCGACGCGAATCGTGCAGGATCAGTGCGGCCCCTTCACCGATGTCTCACCTGCCTTTTGCCCGTATGTCCTCGAGCTGTACTACCTCGGCATCACCGCCGGTACATCCGCAACCACATACTCCCCGGATAAGGCCGTCACGCGCGGCCAAGCGGCCGTCTTCGTTTCGAAGGGTGTCAACCAAGCGATTGCTCGCTCCTCCCGCCGTGCCGCACTCGGGCAGTGGTGGACTCCCAACATCGGACCACAGAGCGGTCTTGGACTGACGACCGTGGGCTCGGGACCTATCGGTGTCGCCTGCGATGGTGCCGACGTCTGGGTTGCCAATGGGGGCGATTCAACTGTCTCAAGGGTTCGGGCCTCAGACGGCAGGCTCTTAGAGACCTGGACTGGTGCTTCGCAAGCCTGGGGCGTCCTGGTAGCGATGGGGAAGGTCTTCGTAAGCTCGGCCCCTGGCTTCCCGCCCATACACGGCAAGCTCTACATGATCGACCCCACCCAGCCGCCAGGACCGGTGACTACCGTCGTGCCGGACTTGGGAATGAGCCTGGATCCTCGCAGTCTCGCTTTTGACGGATCGCGGATCTGGGCAAATTCAGGCATCCCCGGAGCGGGTGGCGTTGCGATCATCACGCCGGCAGCGACGCCGCCGTGGCCGGTCACGGCTGTCACCGGAAGCGCCTTTCAAAGCGGATTTGGTATCGTCTTCGACGGCAGCAACATTTGGGTGGCATCGGGATCAGGGGACACCGGATCGCTTCTGAAACTTGACAGTAGTGGAAACATTCTCCAGACCGTTCCGCTGGCTGGGGCTGCCGGATACCTGGCATTCGACGGCGCGAACATTTGGGTGCCTCTGACCAACAACGGAGTTTCTGTCATTCAGGCTTCGTCGGGAGCGGTCCTCGCGACGTTGACGGGGAACGGAAGTGGCGGGCGGCTCGCCGCTGCCTTCGACGGCCAACGGATTCTGATCACTGGGGATAGCGTCTCGGTTTGGAGGGCGGCCGACCTGACGCCGATTGGAGTCTTCCAAATGCCTGTCATCAGCTCACCATACGGTGCCTGCAGCGACGGGATCAATTTTTGGATCACACTACCAGGGTCAAACCAGCTCGCGCGCTTCTGAGTGCGAGATGAAAAAGCTGCTCGTTATCCCCCTCGCCCTTGCCGCCGCGCTCGCGGGTGGCGCGGTGAGGATCGTGCAGGACCAGTGCGGCCCGTTTACGGACGTTTCGCCAGCCTTCTGCCCTTACGTGCTCGAGATGTATTACCTCGGCATCACGGCAGGAACCTCGGCAACGACCTACTCCCCCGACAACTCCATGACGCGTGGACAGGCGGCAGTCTTCGTCTCGAAGAGCTTCGATCAAGTGATCGCGAGGACTAGCCGCAGAGCCGTGTTAGGGCAGTGGTGGACACCGCAGGGCAGCGGGGCTTTGGGCCTAACAATGGTCGGAAGTCTTCCCTACGC
>JBASRI010000637.1:0-7667 GCA_049273755.1 Thermoanaerobaculia bacterium | reverse complement strand
GCCACGGCCGCCTTGCGCAGGAGCCTCGCGCCTTCCGGATCGCGCGGTTTGAGCGCTTCGGCCACGCCGTAAGCCTGGTGCGCCAGGGCCATCGCCTCCGCCCAAAGAGGATGACTCTTGTAGTCCGGGCGCTCGGGCATTTCGCCCATTGTATGCGGTTGCCGGGCGTGACGGTTTGCGGGTTAGAATCCCGGCCCTCATGAGGCACAAGGTCACGGTCGTCGGGGCCGGAAACGTCGGGGCGACCGTCGCCCAGCGCGTCGTCGAGAGAGAGCTGGCCGACGTCGCTCTGATCGACATCATCGCCGGCGTTCCGCAGGGCAAGGCCCTGGACATCATGGAGTCGGCGCCGGTCGAGAAGTTCGACGCGCGGATGATCGGCTCCAACGCCTACGAGGTTTCGGCGGGCTCCGACCTCGTCGTCATCACGGCCGGCGTTCCGCGCAAGCCGGGAATGAGCCGCGACGACCTCGTCGCCACCAACGAGGGGATCGTGGCCGACGTGGTCCGCAAGGTCTTGCCGGGCTCGCCCGACGCGATCCTGATCGTCGTCTCGAACCCTCTGGACGCGATGTGCGAGGTGGCGCGTCGCGTCTCCAAGCTGCCACGGGAGCGCGTTTTCGGCATGGCGGGGGTGCTGGACTCGGCGCGCATGCGCTGGTTCATCGCCGAGGCGCTGGAAGTCTCGGTCGAGAACACCCACGCCTTCGTGCTTGGCGGCCACGGCGACACGATGGTCCCGCTGCCGCGGTTCTCGACGGTGGCCGGCATCCCGCTTCCCGAGCTGATGCCAAAAGAGAAGATCGACGCGGTCCTTCAGCGCACCCGCGACGGTGGCGCCGAGATCGTGAACCTGCTGAAGACGTCGGCCTGGTACGCTCCCGCGTCGGCGGTCGTGGAGATGGTGGACGCGGTGCTGCACGACAAGAAGAAGATCCTGCCGTGCGCCGCATACCTCGAGGGCGAGTACGGGATGAAGGACGTCTACCTCGGCGTGCCCGTCAAGCTCGGCGCCCGCGGCGTCGAGCAAATCATCGAGATCGCGCTGACGGCCGACGAGACGGCCGCCCTCGAGAAATCGGCGGACGCGGTTCGCGAGCTCTTCCGGATTCTCAAGGTGTGACCGGGGGGGCGGGATCGGTCGAGGACGCGCGCCGCAACTGGCCCCGCCGCCTCCATTCGATCTCGGGCATCGTTCCGATCGGGGCGTTCCTGGCGTTCCACCTCTGGACCAACGCGTCGGCCGTGGACGGGGCCGACGCCTACAACGCGGCGGCGCGGCGCGTGCAGCAGGTGCCGCTGGCCGTCGTGTGGGAGATCTTCCTGATCGGCCTGCCGATCTTCTTTCACGGGATCTACGGCTTCTACCTCGCCGCGACCGAGAGCCCTGGCAGGGCGGGCCGCACGCCCGCGCGCCGGGCGCTGGCCGTGTTCCAGCGCGTCACCGGAGCCGCCGCCTTCGCGTTCATCCTCTTCCATCTCTGGACGGCGCGCCTCGTCCAGCTCCACGACCATGGAAACCTGGACCTCTTCCGCCTCATGCAGGCTTCGCTCGCCAGCCCCTGGATCCGAGCCGCGTACACCGCAGGCATCCTGGCGGCTGCGGGGCACTTCTCGGCCGGAGTCTGGACGTTCTGCGAAACGTGGGGGCTCCTTCCGGAGAGCCGCGCGCGCTACGCGGTGGCGCTGGCGTCGGCCGGGGTTTTTTTCCTGCTCGCGGGCCTTGGACTGAAATCCCTGTCGGCCTTCCGGCTCCCGCTATAATCCGCCGGCTTCGATGAAAGTCCATGAATACCAGGCCAAGCTGATCCTCGCGCGCTACGGCGTGGCCGTGCCGCGGGGAGATGTCACCAACAGTCCCGCCGAGGCGCGCGAGATTGCCAAGCGCCTGGGCGGCCGCGTGGTGATCAAGGCGCAGATCCACGCGGGCGGCCGGGGAAAGGGCGGCGGCGTCAAGCTCGCGAAGGATCCCGAAGAGGCCTTCGACCTGGCCAAGCGGATCCTGGGAATGACCCTCGTGACGCGGCAGACGGGGCCTCAGGGGCGCGTGGTGCAGAAGGTCCTGGTCGAAGAGGCCCTGGACATCGATCGCGAGCTCTACGTCGGAGTCACCCTCGACCGCTCGAAGGCCATGCCCGTCGTCATGGTCTCGAAGGCGGGCGGCATGGAGATCGAGGAGGTCGCCGCGAAGGACCCGAAGGCCATCGTGCGCGAGCCGATCGACGCCGACGCCGGCATGTTCCCGTTCCAGGCCCGCAAGGCGGCGTTCGTGCTGGGTCTTTCCGGAGACAGCTTCCGCAGGGGCACGGTCTTTCTCCAGGCTCTCTTCAAGGCCTACGTCGAGACGGACGCGAGCCTGGCCGAGATCAATCCTCTCCTCGTCACCAGGCAGGGAGACGTGCTCGCGCTCGACGCGAAGATGACCTTCGACGACAACGCGCTTTTCCGGCACCCGGACATCAAGGAGATGCGCGACCTCTCGGAAGAGGATCCGCTGGAGGTCGAGGCGTCGCGGTTCGGCCTGAACTACATCAAGCTCGACGGCAACGTCGGCTGCATGGTCAACGGCGCCGGTCTCGCGATGGCGACGATGGACCTGGTCAAGCTCCACGGCGGCGAGCCCGCCAACTTCCTCGACGTGGGGGGCGGCGCCAACGAGGAGCAGGTCAAGAACGCCTTTCGCATCATCCTTTCGGACAAGAACGTCCGCGCAGTGCTCATCAACATTTTTGGGGGGATTATGCGCTGCGACGTCATCGCCAAGGGCGTCGTCGCCGCGGTGCGCGAGATGGGACTTGCGATCCCCGTCGTCGTCCGTCTCGAAGGGACGAACGTGGATCAGGGCAAGCAGATCCTGCGGGAGTCGGGGTTGAAGATCACGCCGGCCGACGGGCTCGCCGACGCGGCCAAGAAAGCCGTCGAGGCCGCGCGTTCGGCTCCGGACGCGGCAGCCGCGTCGCCCGGATGGGAGATCTAGCCGCATGAGCGCTCGCGCGGTTCACGGTTCACGGTTCACGGTTCGCGCATCATGAGCATCTGGGTCGGGAAGCACACCCGCCTGCTGGTTCAAGGACTGACGGGCCGCGAGGGGACCTTCCACGCCCTGGCGTGCCGCGAGTACGGCACGCAGGTCGTGGCGGGGGTCACGCCCGGCAAGGGCGGGATCCTGCACGAGGGCATCCCGGTCTTCGACACCGTCGAGGACGCCGTGCGCGAGACCCGCGCCAACGCCTCGATGATCTTCGTGCCGCCGCCCTTCGCCGCCGACGCGATCGTCGAAGCCGCCGACGCGGGCGTGGGCCTCATCGCGTGCATCACCGAGGGCATCCCGACCAACGACATGCTGCGCGCGAAGGGCTTCCTGGACCGCCTCGCGGCCGCCGGGAGAGGCGTCCGCCTCATCGGCCCCAACTGTCCCGGCATCATCACGCCGGGGGAGTGCAAGATCGGCATCATGCCGGGGCGGATCCACCGGCCCGGAACCGTCGGAGTCATCTCGCGCTCGGGGACGCTGACCTACGAGGCCGTGGACCAGCTCACGCGCCTCGGCCTCGGGCAATCCACGGTGATCGGGATCGGAGGCGATCCGGTCAACGGGACCGACTTCATCGATTGCCTCGAGGCCTTCAAGGACGACGCCGGCACGGAGGCCGTGGTCTTGATCGGCGAGATCGGCGGCATGGCGGAGGAAGAGGCCGCGTGCTGGATCGCCGGCAACTTCAGGAAGCCTGTCGTTGCGTTCATCGCGGGACAGACGGCGCCGCCCGGCCGGCGCATGGGCCACGCGGGAGCGATCATCGCCGGCGGCAGGGGCACGGCGGCCGAGAAGATGAAGGCGCTCGAGGCCGCGGGCTGCCTGGTCGTCCGGTCCCCCGCCGACATCGGCGTCCGCGTGAAAGAGGCGCTGAAGCGATGAACGGCCCGGCGCTCTTCGAAGAGACGCAGGGCTTTGCGCCCTGGGCGTATGCGCTGCTCGCGCTGCTCGCGACGATCCTGGTGGCGGCGCTCACGGTGCGGCAGACGACGACCGTGGCGGCCGACGCCGTCACCGTCCGCTTCGGCCCGTTCTTCCAGACCCGGATCCCCCTCTCCGACATTCGGCAGGCCGAGGCGACGGCCTACCGGCCGATCCGGGACTACGGCGGGTGGGGCATCCGCGGGTTCGGCCGCCGCCGGGCGTTGAACACGCGCGGGAACAGGGGCGTCCTGCTGACCCGAACGGACGGCTCCACGATTCTCATCGGTTCGCAGAAGCCCCGGGAGCTGCTCTGGGCCCTGGCCCACGCCGGCGTCCGAACGGAGGACCGCCTGCCCGCGGAGACCCGGGAGTTTTGACCCTCACGACAAGGAGACTCGTTTGGAACGCACCCTCACGATCCTGAAACCCGATTCCGTGTCCTCCGGCAAGACCGGCGCGATCCTGGCGCATCTGGAGCGCGAGGGATTTCGCCTCCTGGCCTGCCGCAAGACGCGGCTCTCGCCCGAGCAGGCCCGGGCGTTCTACGCGGTGCACCGCGAGAGGCCCTTCTACGGCGCGCTCGTGGCGTTCATGACCGAAGGACCCGTGGTCGTGGCCGCGCTCGGCCGCGAGAACGCGGTGGCGCATCTGCGCAAGACCATGGGCGCGACGGATTCGCGCAAGGCCGAGGCCGGGACGGTCCGCAATCTGTACGGCACCGACATCGAGAGAAACGCCATCCACGGCAGCGACTCGCCGGAGAACGCCGCGGAGGAGATCGCGTTTTTCTTTTCGGAGTCCGAGCTGATTTAGCCCGGAATGCGTAGGGGCGGCGATACCGCCGGGCTTTGCCCGGCGTTCCCTACAGCCGAGGGTCTATCTCTGGTGGCCGGGTCGCGGCCGCCCGGGCGGGGACGCGGTCCCCCCACCCCGCCCCTACGGCGCTCTCCTCAGCGTTACCAGAACTCGGTTCGCCACTCCCCGCAGGATCGCGACCTCCCTGACCGTCAGCGGCCGCGCCGCGATGAGACGCCGCCAGTCGCGGAGCGACCGATCGCGGTGGCCGGTGTCGTAGAAGTCGATCGCCTCCAGTGCGCGGTCCCAGTGCGCGATGGCTGCCTCGATCTCGGCGGCGGGCGCGAGCGGCTCGGGATCGGCAGGCCGCGGGTGGCTCGCGAACGCCCGCGCCGTGGCCAGCACGATGGCGACCGCGTGTGAGAGGTTCACGGTCGGAAACGCCGGCTCCGTTGGCAGCCGCAGGCAGGCCGACGCCCGGGTGAGCTCGTCCTCGGTGAGGCCGCTCTGCTCCGGGCCGAAGACGAACGCCGCGGGCGCGTCTCGGCCCGTCTCGGCGAGATACCCGGGTAAGTCGGCGAGCTCGAGTGGCCGCGCGCGGCCCCGCCCGCGAAGGGAAGAGGTCGCGACCACGACCGGAAATTGCGCCACCGCCTCGGCGAGGCTTCCGTGACGGACGATGGCTGCGAGAACGTCGTCGGCGCCGGTCGAGAGCCGCCGGGACTCCTCGTCGGGCTCCACCCCCGGCTCGACCACGGCGAGGGTGGTCAGGCCGAAGTTCTTCGCGACCCGGGCCACGGAGCCGAGGTTGGAGGCTCTCTGGGGCCGGACGAGGACAACCGACGTCGCCAAGGAAGGACAGTGTACGGCAGCCGCCGGGGGGGCCGAGGGGAATCCCGACCCGGCCCGGAGGCCTTATAATTTGTGGGTGAAGAGGCTTTTTCTCGTACCTCTGCTGTTGGTGTCCGCCTTCGCGGCGGCCCAGGCTCCACCCGAGGAGCCGCCGACCTTTAGCGAGAGCGCGGGCGCCGAGTACGTCATGCTGCCGGTCCTCGTCACGGACAAGAAGGGGCAGTTCGTGGACGGCTTGACGAAGGGGGACTTCGTCCTGCGCGTCGAGGACCACCGGGTCGAATTCGACACGTTCGACCGGGATCTGTCGGCGCCCGTCTCGTTTGCATTCCTTCTCGACACTTCGGGCAGCATGGGCATCGCGAACAAGCTCGAGAACGCCAAGAACGCCATTCGCAGCATCGTGCGCAATCGGCTCGAAGGCGACGACTTCGCCCTGTTTGCCTTTTCGGAGGGCGAGGTGCGCGTGGTGACCGATTTCTCGGCCGACACGACGAAGCTCGTCCGGGCGCTCTGGGACCTCGAAGCCTCGGGGCAGACGGCCCTCTTCGACGCCGTCGCCGCCACCCCCGGAAAGATGATGGCCGGGCGCAACAACAAGCGGGCGATCCTCCTGTTCACCGACGGCGTCGACAACGCGAGCGTGCTGACGGCGGCGCAGATGGCCGAGATCCTCCAGAGGGTCTCGGTCCCGGTCTACACGATAGGCATGAAGAATGCTTCCTTCGATGTCCTGAAGGAGAAGGAGCGCCAGGAGCTCTCGATCGAGAATCTCCAGCTGCTGGCGGGCTCCAGCGGAGGACGGATGCACCTCGTGGGCACGGATGCGGACTTAAGACCCCTTGCGGGAGAGATCTCCCGGGAGGTCCGCCAGCAGTACCTTTTGGGATTTGCGCCGTCCGGACGCGGGGATATAAGATATCGAATTGTCTTCGTGTCCGTGGCCAAACCCGGTTTGTGGGTCGTCCGGACACGCCGGGGGTATCGGGGTACCGCTCCCGGGGGTTCATAACTTTTTTTGCAGGAGGTGCAGATGTTCAAGCAGCGGGGTCTTACTTCCATTCTGGCGGGTGGAGCGCTCTTTCTGGGGGTTTTCGGGCTCACGGCGTGCGCGTCCAAGCCGTACGTGACCGAGGAGATCGCCAAAAACAGCGCCGCTACCGACAAGCGGATCAACGATGTCGAATCCCAGGTCGAGGCGACGCAGACCAAGGTCAAGGCGCACGACACCAAGCTGACCGAGCTCGACAACGCCACGCGCCAGGCTCTCGAGCGGGCGCAGCAGGCCGGTAAGCTGGCGGAGGGCAAGTTCGTCTATTCGCTGGTTCTGTCGGACGACGCGGCGAAGTTCCCGGTCAACCAGCACGAGCTGTCCAAGGAGGCCCAGGAGCAGCTCGACGCGTTCGCCGAGAGGCTGAAGGCGGAGAACAAGAACGTGTACCTCGAGATCCAGGGCCACACCGATGCGACGGGTCCGGATGCATACAACCTCAAGCTCGGCGAGGCCCGGGCCGAGGCGGTGCGCCGCTACCTCAACAAGCAGGGCGTCGCGCTGAACCGGATGTCCACGATCTCCTACGGGAGTGCCGAGCCGGTCGAGTCCAACAAGACCAAGGAAGGCCGTTCGAAGAACCGCCGCGTGGTGGTCATCGTTCTCGCCTAGCAATCCCTCGTTTTCGAATCTTCTCGCGCGCCGGCTCTGCCGGCGCTTTTTTTTTGGCCGAGCGCAGCCGTTCGAGGAGAGCGGCGAAGTCCTCCGGCAACGGCGCTTCGGCGGAAACGGGTTCTCCCGTCGAGGGGTGCGGGAACCCGAGCCTGCGCGCGTGGAGCATCTGCCGCGCCGCCCCGCTCGCCGCGGGCCCGCCCTCCGGACCGTAGACGCGGTCGCCCAGGATCGGGTGACCCGCCGCCGCGAAGTGCACGCGGATCTGGTGCGTACGCCCGGTCTCGGGCCGCACCGAGACCAACGTCGTGCCCGGCAGCCGCTCCAGCGTGCGGTAGCGCGTGACGGCGCGGCGGCCCTCCTGGCTGGCCTTCGCGACGCTCCGGCGCAGGCCAGGCG